>WLCS01000029.1 GCA_009705185.1 Actinomycetota bacterium | reverse complement strand
GCAGCAGTGATGTAAGTACCGGCCTCGATTACGCAGTTATTTCCAAGTGAAATCCCAAGACCTGAGTTCGCGCCGAGCAAACATTTATCACCAATGGAGATCACTTCTTTTCCTCCACCGCTGAGTGTTCCCATTATTGATGCACCACCACCAACATCTGTGCCATCGCCAACGACTACGCCCGCTGAAATTCGACCTTCGACCATCGATGTACCAAGTGTGCCCGCATTAAAGTTAATAAATCCTTCATGCATCACAGTTGTTCCTGATGATAAATATGCACCAAGTCGTACACGATCGGCATCTGCGATTCGAACACCGCTTGGAATAACGTAATCAACCATGCGCGGGAACTTATCGACGCCAAAGATTGTGACATGTCCGTATTGTGCTTTCAGACGCGCTCGTGTGAGTTCAAAATTATCAACGGCGCATGGACCTGCAGATGTCCACACAACATTTGCTAGCAACCCAAAAATTCCATCAAGTGATTGTCCATGAGGTTTTACAAGTCGGTGTGAAAGTAAGTGCAGTCTGAGGTAAGCATCGCTTGCATCTTTAGGTGCAACGCTCAGATCAATTTCGATTGAAATAACTTCTTTACGTACATCACGAACCGCATCGGTACCTGCAAGTGCCTGTAGTGATGAATCTGGTTGTGAGCTCAATGCACCCAGTGATGGATTTGGAAACCACACATCAAGGACTGTTGTCCCAGAGAGAGTTGCGATTCCATGGCCGTGGGCTAGAGAAGACATGTTCTAAGCCTAACCCCTATCCTGCTCCTCATGCGCATTGCGGTTTTCTGCTCCTCATCACCATCGATTGATTCCAAATATATTGATCTCGCCTTTGAACTTGGCGCGGCAATTGCCGACAGCGGTGCTGAGTTAGTTTCGGGTGGCGGCCATATTTCTGCAATGGGCGCAATATCCAAGGGCGCGCGCAGCAAAGGCGGTCGCACTATTGGTGTCATCCCGCAGAAGTTGGTTGATATTGAATTCGCCGATCACGACAGTGATGAATTAATGGTTGTTGATTCAATGCGCAATCGAAAAGCAAAAATAGAAGAGCTCTCAGATGCATTCATTACTCTTCCCGGTGGGCTTGGAACTCTTGAAGAACTCTTCGAGATTTGGGTAGGGCGTTACTTAAAGTTTCACGATAAGCCGGTAATCATTCTCGACCCATATGGAATTTATCAACCTCTGCACGTACTGGTCGAGCACTTAGAGGCAGAGCATTTTGTAAAACCAGGAATGCGAGACTTGCTTCACTGGACAACAACTGTTGAAGAAGCAATTTCTATTGCTCACGGACGTCATTAAATTGGCCTCAAATATTCTCTCCATCTCACTTTCAATAAAGGCGCCACGGGAACAAGTCTGGAGCCGAATCGCCGATTGGAATTCACAAGGCGATTGGATGTTGCAAACAAAAGTTTGGGTGACATCTGAAAAAGTTTCAGGTATCGGAACAACGATTGCGGCGTTTACTGGCCCGCTGTATAAGTTCTATCCGCGAATCAAATCTCCAGGATTATTAGATCTCATGACTGTCACTCGGTGGGATGTACCGTCGCGGTGCGATGTTGAGCACAACGGAAAAATTCTCAAAGGGTCGGGCTCATTTATTCTGACAGAGGAGAGCCCACGCAGCACACGATTTGATTGGTCTGAAACAGTGATTGCTCCTCGAGCACTATTTCTGCTTGTGGTGCCATTTCTTTATGCTGGAGTTCGAATATCTCTCTCAAAATTTGCTCGTTCTTTCCACTGAGCACCGAGTAATCTTTGGAGTATGAGCAACCCCCAGACCTTGGCGCAGTTGCTCGCCTCATTGCCAGAAGAAGAACGAATAATTCTGACGTTGCATTACCTGCGGTCAAAGAGCAGTCGTGAGATTGCAGAGCTGCTCGCTGTTCCGGAGAAATCCGTCATTGCTGTGATCGATAGCGGCAAGAAGCGCCTCACCTCATTTTTGGGCATGTAATTCCTTCGATTTCACCTCGGGCTCATTCTGCGAGATACTTATCCTCCGCATCACGCACCCGCCCGCTACGTCACAAGGAGTCCCCACCATGGCAGCAATGAAACCTCGTACTGGTGATGGGCCTATGGAAGTGACAAAGGAAGCGCGCTCGCTCGTCATGCGAATCCCTCTTGAAGGCGGAGGACGACTCGTAGTCGAACTCAATCCTCAGGAAGCAAATAACCTCAGCGCCGCTCTTGAAGCCGCTGTCGCTCTGATTAAAAAGTAGAGCGGATTTAGAAATTCTTCACGCAGTTGCTCCCGAGCTTGAATCCGTAGTCGGAGCAGATGTTCTTGCACTTGGTTACACAAAATCACAAGACGGAGTAATTTCATTTTCCGGTAGCAAGAAACTTATTAGCGCTCTTCAAAAGTTCTTTGAAATTAATCTCGTTGATGAGGTTTCATTCTTTTCTCCATCCGGAAAATCTGGGGAAATTTACGAAATTCCAGTCCTGCACTCAGATTCACAGGTTGATCGTCTTTATTTAGTTGGCCTTGGAGATGAAAGTTTGGCCTCGTTCCGTGCAGCAGGCGCTGCAATCGGTAAGAAGGTACGCGGTAAAGCAATCGAGGTAATTACGTTGTGCGCAGAAAGTAAGGAGCAGATCAAAGCTCACGGAGTATCGATTCTTCTAGGTGCGTACTCATGGAATCTCAAGACTGAAAAGACAGCCGAGATTCCCACTGTTGCAATTGCAACGCTAGAAAAAGACACCGTTTCTCGCGCTTCTGTTATTGCCCAAGCTCTCTACACCGCCAGAGATTTAATTCATACACCGGCGAACATTAAGAATCCACTATGGATGGCGCAGGAAGCTAAGAAGATTGCTGATGAAAAAGGGCTGGCAATCAAGGTGCTCTCTGGAAAAGAACTCAACAAATTTGGCGGATTGCGTGCAGTTGGAAATTCCTCTCCCAATCCTGGTCCACGATTTATTGAACTTTCATACATTCCGCGCTTAAAGGCAAATGCCGCAGCAACACTTCCGCACATTGTGATTGTCGGAAAAGGAATCACATTCGATACTGGTGGAGTTTCTCTGAAGCGCCCATATGAATTTATGACAGCGATGAAAAGTGATATGGCTGGCGCTGCGGCGGCACTTGCGACAATTAGCGCACTTCCAGAATTACAACCATTGGTTCGCGTAACTGTGTTAATGATGTGCGCGGAAAACGCGCTCTCCGGAACTTCGCAGCGACCTTCTGATGTCATCACACAATACGGTGGCACAACAGTCGAAATTATTAACACTGATGCAGAAGGACGATTGGTATTGGCAGATGGTCTTTCATACGCTGTCGAAAATCTCGACCCTGATTACTTAATTGATATTGCAACTCTTACTGGTTCGGCAACACTTGGATTGGGACGTCAGTACGCAGCCCTGTATTCACGAGATAAGAAACTCGCTCAACAATTTGTGGCACTAGGTGAATCCAGCGGAGATCGCACGTGGCATATGCCTCTCGTTGATGACTATGCAGATTCATTAAATAGTGATGTTGCAGATCTCAATCATGATGCAAGTAAGGGAGATTATTCTGCCGGATCTGTCACCGCCGCTCTCTATCTCGAACATTTCGTAGGTGATAGTCGTTGGGTCCATCTGGATATCGCAGGCCCAGGGCGAAGTGAAACCGATTCTGGAGAAAATGTTAAAGGCGGAACCGGTTTCGGCGTGCGATTGTTCATTGATTGGATAGTGTCTCTCTCATGAATATCGATCCGCATCTTTATGCAGAGACCTTTATTCTCGAAGATTCTGTAAAGCAAGCAGCCCGAGCACGCGGCGTTGAAAATGGCGTAGTAGATGTTTCGCAAGGTACCGGCGCATACCTTCGTCAGCTCGCTCATCAAATTAAAGCCCAATCAGTTGTGGAAATCGGTACTGGCTCTGGCGTCGGATCGTTGTGGTTACTTGAAGGAATGCTTTCCAGCGGAACGTTGACATCAATAGATGACGAGATGGAACATACATCGATTGCAAAACTCGCACTTGCTGATGCAGATATTGCTCAGAGTCGCTTTAGGTTAATTACTAACTCAGTAATGGATGTCATGACCAAACTTACCGACCGCGCATATGATCTCGTAATTTTTCGCCACAACCCTGAAGATTTAAGTTTTGCGATTTCTGAAGCACACCGCATTCTTCGAAGTGGCGGCGTATTTGTAGTAGATAATTTCTTTGGTGGTGCAAAAGTTCCAGATCCCGCTCAGCGCGATCCCAAAACTGTTGCACTTCGCGAAGCTGGGAAATTGATTAAAGCAGATACAGAATCCTGGGTGACTTCACTGATTCCTGTAGGCGATGGTTTGTTACTCGCTACGAAGTTGTAGCACAATAATCTGATGGAGAATGTGCTGTGAGTGAATTTAACCAAGGACCTTGGTGGACTGCTCCAAGTAAAAGAGGACTCGGACGATCTATTTCTCTTAAGTCTGCAATCTCTCTCGCACTCATTGTTGGAGTCATTGCAGGCACTGTTGGCGCATCCTCAACTGGTTCATTTTTTGGACATTCGGTAAACCTAGTTAAGTCTTCATCAAATATTGAACGTCCCGTTGGCTCGGTTGCTGAAATTGCTCAGAGAGTTCTGCCATCTGTTGTCTCCATTGAAGCTATTGCAAACGACGGTGGATCTACTGGTTCAGGATTTGTCATTGATAGCGCTGGTTACATTTTGACGAATAATCACGTCATCGCAGCATCAGTCTCCAGTGGCGGCAAAATTTCCGTTCGTCTTAACGATGGCTCTGATTACGATGCAAAAGTAATTGGCAGAGATAGTTCTTATGATTTAGCAGTTTTGAAAATTACGGGAGCTAAGTTAAAAGCTCTTCAATTTGGAGATAGCGACAAAATCGCTGTGGGTGATTCTGTAATTGCAATTGGTTCTCCTTTAGGACTCACAGGTACCGTCACTCTCGGAATCATTAGCGCCAAAGATCGCGCCGTAACTGCAGGGGAATCAGAGTCAGAGAACTCCTTTATCAACGCACTTCAAACTGACGCTGCAATTAATCCGGGCAATTCAGGTGGACCACTTGTAGATGCAACTGGGGCTGTTATCGGTGTTAATTCAGCAATTGCAACACTTGGTTCATCTATGAATTCGCAGACTGGCTCCATAGGTTTAGGTTTTGCTATTCCAATAAATCAAGCACGCAAGACAGCTGAACAATTAATCAAGAATGGAAAAGCAACTTATCCTGTAATCGGTGTGTCAGTTGATATGAATTATTCGGGCAAGGGCGCACTAATCGCAAAGGCTAACGATGCGATTTCCAAAGGTGGTCCAGCAGATAAAGTTGGTCTTAAAGCAGGAGATGTCATTACCGAATTTGATGGCAGAGAAATTTCATCAGCAGAAGAGTTGATTGTCGCCATTCGTTCGCACAATGTTGGAGATTCGGTCAAGATTACTTATAAGCGCGGTGCGGTCTCCAAGAGCGTCACTCTCACTCTTACAGCTTCCAAGTAAAGAGGTAGGCTTTCTCTATGTTCTTTGATTTTGGTGCTGGAGAAATAATCGGGCTCGCACTTCTTGCCATGATTCTTCTAGGCCCAGATAAGTTGCCTCAGTTTGCACTAGATGCGGCTAAATTTGTAAAAAAGATTCGCTCATTTGCTACAACAGCTACCAATGAGCTGAAAGAGAATTTAGGGCCAGGATTCGAAGATTTACAGCCATCAGATTTGCGTCCAAAAACTTTTATTAAGAAGCAAATTTCGAATGTGTTAGATGAAGATGAAATTCGTTCTAAGAAGTCTTCTTCAAAGATTGATCCAGACCTTCTATGACAACTATTGAACTTCTTCATCAAGCACTTGCCACCGTGCAAGACCCAGAACTTCATCGCTCATTGCCCGAGTTAGGAATGGTCAAAGCGGCATCCATCAATGGGAGTACCGCACAGCTTGAAATCTTGCTCACTATTTCTGGATGCCCAATGAAAGATCGCCTCAAAACTGATATTGAAAAAGCAGTTCTCGCAGTCGATGGAGTCTCTTCAGTCGAAATCACCTTTGGCGTTATGGATGAAGAGCAGAGAGCGAATATTAAGAAACTGCTGCGCAACGGTCGTGAAAGCTTTATCTCATTTGCGCAAGCTGATTCTCTTACTCGCGTCATAGGAGTTGCATCAGGTAAAGGCGGCGTAGGCAAGTCTTCACTCACCGCAAACTTGGCTGTGGCAAGTGCTCAAAAAGGTTTGCGAGTAGGAATCCTTGATGCCGATGTGTACGGACACTCAATTCCACGCTTGATGGGACTAATTGGTCAGCGCCCTACTGCTATCGACCAAATGTTTATTCCACTTGAATCCTACGGAGTTAAAACCGTATCGATGGAAATGTTTAAGCCAGAACGCACAGATGCAATCGCTTATCGCGGTCCTCTTCTGCATCGAGTTCTCGAACAACTTTTATCCGATGCATATTGGGGAGACTTAGATCTTCTCTACATCGATTTACCACCAGGCACAGGTGATTTAGCGATTTCATTAGGGCAACTTGTTCCGACATCAGAAATTCTAGTTGTCACTACACCGCAAATTGCAGCTGCTGAAGTTGCAGAACGAGCAGGAAGAATTGCCCATCAAATACACCAACGAGTCATAGGTGTCATAGAAAACATGTCTGCATATCCATGTGCAGATTGTGGACACATGACTTCACTTTTCGGTGAAGGCGGCGGAGAAGAAACATCGAAGCGACTTTCACAACTTGTTGGCTCTGACGTCCCTCTACTTGGAAAAATTCCATTTGGTGCAGAACTTCGCGAAGGTGGAGATGCAGGTGAACCTGTGGTTATTTCTGCACCTGATAGCCCAAGTGCCCAGGCGATTCAGGAAATTGTTGCCAAACTTATTGTTCGAGAGAAATCTTTATTGGGCGTCAGACTCGGGCTTGCGTAACTCTTCAACAATCTCTTTGGCAATATCTCCAAGTTCATTACGTAAGTAATCTCGTGTAGCAACATCACCGAGAGCAATACGCAAGCTTGCAAGTTCACGAGTGAGATATTCAGTATCAGCAATACTGCGAGCATTTTGCGCACGATCTTCATTGAGAGAAATTCTGTCTCTATCTGCCTGACGATTCTGCGCAAGCAAAATCAGGGGAGCGGCGTATGAAGCTTGCAGAGAAAGAATCAGAGTTAGGAAGATAAATGGATACTCGTCAAAGCGTGCACTTTGAGGTGCCAATGTATTCCAAATAACCCAACTGAGAACAAAGACAGTCATGTACACCAAGAAACGTGCAGTGCCTAGAAAGCGTGCAAATTTTTCGGAGAGACGACCGAATGCTTCTGGGTCATAGTTTGCGCGCAGTGAACGTCGTGTCTCGCGCGGAGTATCTAAGCCGTAGTTGCGAGCCATGGTTTATACCCCTTCCTTTGAATCCAATGAATCAACAAAACTTGTATCAATGCTCTCTAGAGCAGCAGTAGTTGCCGCTGAATCGCGGTGATCATGACGCCAGTTATCTGGCAACAAGTGATCGAGCACGTCATCGACAGTTACTGCCCCGAGGAGTCTGTCATTAGCATCAATGACAGGCAGTGAGAGCAAGTTGTAACTAGCTAAGTATGACGAAACTGCATGCAACGATGCCTCGGGATTAACTCCCTTAGTGTTGGTATCAACGATTGAACCCAACAGAGTTGAAGGTGGTTCGCGAAGCAAGCGCTGGTAATGCACCATTCCAATGAATCTTCCTGTTGGAGTTTCCAGTGGTTGGCGCGCGATAAATACTTGTGAAGCAAGAGCGGGAGAAATTTCACTTTGGCGAACTGCTGCAAGTGCATCAGCCACTGTGTAGTCAGCAGACATCACAATTGGTTCTGTAGTCATCATTCCACCAGCAGAATAATCTTCGTATGTCATCAAACGCAGAACGTCTTCTGCATCTTCTGGATCCATGAGATTGATCAATTCTTGAGCGCGTTCTTCACCGATTTCACGGAGCAAGTCAGCAGCATCATCTGGATCCATCTCTTCAAGAACATCAGCAGCACGTTCGCCTTCAAGTTCAGCAAGGAGTGCAACTCGTTCGGACTCATCCATCTCTTCAAGAACATCAGCAAGTCGTTCATCGTTCAGTGCGCGAGCAACTTCAACGCGACGCTTTGGTGCTAAATCTTGCAACACTGCAGCTAAGTCAGCTGCGCGCAAGTTGCTCAACGTTGAAAGTAAGTTAGCTACACCTTGATTTGTTTCGTGATGTGCAAAACCAGTTACTTCTTCCCATGTAACAGTGGAGGTTGCACCTTTTCTACGCAAGCCACGACCTTTGCGCATGATGTGTACGCGAGTTATGAGCCAATCACCTGTGCGGTTCTGTTCCATCGCCATGTCTTCAACTAAAACTGGCTCGTTATCTTCAACAAGACTAATTGTTCGGTCCAAGAGATCGCCAAGCACCATCATTTCTCCGGTGCGAGTTTCAAAGCGGCGCATATTGAGCAAACCAGTTATAACAACTGCACCGGATTCAATTGATGTCACTCGAGTGATAGGTACAAATACGCGACGTCGTAGTGGGACTTCAACAACTAAACCAAGTACACGTGGGGATTGGTTATTAGAACGAAGGGTCGCCACAGCATCGCGCACCTTGCCGACTGGATCCCCATTTGGGTCAAAGACTGCTGTTCCTGCAAGGCGGGCGAGAAATATGCGATTGATGTTATTTCCGCTCATGGCATAAGAGTAACGGGTGACCTATCGGCTAGGTTTGCCTATATGAACTCAGGCATTCACAACCACACGAAGCTGCCTGCGCGCCCTGACTTGATTCGTTTAATTATTGGAATCTGTGGCATCGGATCATCTGGCCCGCTCATTGCTCTGAGCACAATGCCGGTCCCAACGCTGATTTTCTGGCGAAATCTCGGCGGCTCGATTGTGACTATTCCTTTTGCACTAAAACATTCCCTCAACCGCACGGGAGTCCGCCTAGCAGTTTTAGCCGGAGTAGTACTGGCATTTCACTTCGTCGGATTCTTTTTATCAATGCGATTAACAAGTGTTACTGCAGGCACAGCACTTGCGGCGACGCAACCAATCTTTGCAGCATTTTTCGTCAAACTAACCGGCGGACATATTCCCGTTAAAGCGTGGCTTGGAATGTTCATTAGCTTTATTGGGGTACTACTTGTTACAGGTATTGAT
>WLCS01000028.1 GCA_009705185.1 Actinomycetota bacterium | reverse complement strand
AGATATTTTTGCTATGCCATCACGTTCGCGTCTTGCAGGTCTTGAAGTTGAAGGATTGGGAATTGTGTATTTAGAAGCAAGTGCTTGTGGGCTCCCAGTACTAGGTGGCAATTCAGGGGGAGCACCTGATGCCGTTCTTCAGGGACAGACTGGTTTCTCAGTTGATGGCACTTCGATTTCAGAAGTAGCCTCGGGTGTAATTAATTTGTTAAGCGATTCGAATCTCGCCGAGCACCTAGGGGCAAATGGCAGGCGATGGATAGTCGATGAATGGCGCTGGGAGATTTGGTCTACAAAGTTCATTTCACTCTTTAGGTGAGCCCTGCATTTCTTGCTTTGTCGATTGCTTGCACACGATTGCTCACATTGAGTTTTCGATATACAGATGTCAGATGAGTCTTTAGTGTCGCCTCACTGATAAATAATGAAGCCGCCAACACTTTCAGTGGATCTCCGCGATAGAGCTGTGTAAGAACTTGGAGTTCTCGTTGAGATAAGCCAAATTTCTGCTCACGAGATTCCAATTTATGATTGAGGTCTTTTGCAGAGAACTTATCGGGAGATTTAAGCGCAAACTCAAGAGCGGATTTGAGATCAGTGATAGGTGCAGACTTATTGATAAATGCGCTTGCTCCAGCTTTCATGGCTCCCAAAACAAATTCATTACTTTCGTTAAAGCTAAGTACCACTATGGCAAGGGTTTTAGAGATAGAACGTGCCCAAGAAACTATTTCGAGTCCATTGCCATCCGGCAAATTGATGTCAACAATAATTGCGTCAGGATTTAACGTTGCGATGCTTGCGCGGGCTTCAGATTTACTGGCTGCTTCAAAGATTTCAAAATTTTCATAGGCGTGGAGAGCTGACTTAATTCCTTGACGAACAACGGCATGGTCATCAATGACGAGTATTCGTTTTTTGATTGTCATATAAGAATCGTTATACGAGTGCCGTGCTGGATATCCAGCGCGAGTGTTCCGTGCATTTTCTGCACTCGTTCTTGTATCCCGACTAAACCCCAGTGGCCATCTTTCACTTCTGCTCCTCCGGCGCCGTTATCTGAAATTTCTAGGCACGTTTTATTGTTAAGCAGGTAGATCTTTATTGCCACTTGGGTAGCCCTAGCGTGGGCAGTGATGTTGCGTAGGATTTCAGAGGTGATGATGGTGAGCTCTGAAGAAATATCACTCGATACTGAATTTTCTTGAATTTCTATTGAACACTGCATATCTGGACAGAGTTCGTCGGTGAGGCGCTTCATTGAGTCGTTTGTTATTGAACTGGGACCTGCCCTGAGCGCGAAGATTTCTAAACGAACTTTTGAAATGAGATCATCTATCTGGAACCGAGAATTTCGGATTCCGATTCGTACTTCATCACTGATTTCAGGGCTGGCAAGTAAAAGATCTAGAGAGTAACCAAGTGCGACTAAATCTTGGGCGATTCCATCGTGTAACTCCCGGGCTAGTGCTAATTGCTCGGGAGTGCTCTTACCCACTCATTACAGCGACTAATTTATTTTGTGAAGAGCGCGGTGATCTCGGCTGCATATTGCTCTCCGATCACATGGCGCTTAAGAGAAAGCTTGGCAGTTAATTGTCCGCCAGCAATTGTGAAATCAGTTGGCAGAATTGTGAATTTACGAATTGATTCTGCTTTAGATACAGCCTTATTGGCTTCATCTACCGCGGTTTGGATTACCGCAATCAAATCTGGATCATTGCGAAGAGTTTCGACAGTCGCGCCACCTTTGTTATTTGCCGCAATCCATCCCTTGAGCATGTCCTGATCAATAGTTATCAGCGCTGCAATAAATGGCTGGTTATCTCCGACAACCATGCATTGGCTTACAAGAGGGTGTGCGCGCAAGCGATCTTCAAGAACTGCAGGAGCAACATTCTTTCCACCTGCTGTAACAATAAGTTCTTTCTTGCGACCAGTGATGTAAAGGAATCCTTCATCATCTAAGCGGCCAAGGTCACCTGTTCTAAACCATTGGCCATCGAACACTTCTTGATTCGCAGCATCGTTTTGCCAATAGCCACGCATGACAATTGGTCCACCGATCAGAATTTCTCCATCATCTGCAATTTTGATTGCATTACCCGGAATAGGTCGGCCGACCGAACCAACTCGAAGTGCTTTGCTTAAATTAAGCGTTGCACCCGCAGTTGTTTCAGTGAGTCCATACCCTTCAAGAATTGTGATTCCTGCACCACGATAAAAATGCCCGAGGCGTGTACCCAATGGTGCACCACCAGAAATTGCTGCTTCTACAGATCCACCCATAGCCGCGCGAATCTTTGAATAAACAAGTTTGTCGAATAACGCGTGCTTGAGAGTGAGAAGCGGATTAAACCCTCGCTTATCTTGTGCTTCGCTGTAGGCAATCGCAACGTCGGCAGCTTTTCTAAAGATCTTTCCTTTGCCTGCGGCCTCAGCTTTAGCTTCGGCGCCGTTGTAGATTTTTTCAAAAATGCGGGGGACAGCAAGTACGAAAGTTGGCTTGAAAGATGCAAGGTCTGGTTGCAAACGTCCTACTGGATCACTGCAATGCGCAAGATGTAGGCCGGCATGAATTGCACCAATCTGAACCATGCGACCGAACACGTGGGCAACTGGCAAGAAGAGGAGAGTCGATCCACCTGGTTTTAAGAATAAATCACTTGCGCCTTCAACAACGTTGCCGCACTCGGAGAGAAAATTAGAGTGAGTAAGTTGCACGCCTTTTGGTCGTCCCGTTGTTCCAGAGGTGTAGATCAGTGTTGCAAGACTTGAAGGCACCAGAGCATTACGGCGACGCTCGACCTCTTCGTCAGAAATATTGTCACCTGCATGACGAAGCGTCGCTAGAACATCTTCTGTCATCACCCATACGTGTTTTGTATGGTGAGGCAATACCGGTGTCACTAATTCTTTGTGCGCAGGAGTTTCAACAATAAGCCCTACTGAGCCAGAGTCATTGAGAATCCAATCAACTTGTTCTGCTGATGAAGTTTCATAAATCGGAACAACGCATCCACCTGCATACCAAATTGCAAAATCTAGAACTGTCCATTCATAACGTGTGCGAGCCATGATTGCGACGCGATCACCAATTTGAATTCCTGCTGCAATTAATCCCTTTGCAGTTGCGCGAATCTCTTGCTCAACTTCTCGAGCAGTCAGTGGCTGCCAGCCATCACCAAGCGGACGAGACATCGTGATGCGTTCTGGTTCAAACCAAGCGCGTTCTGCAACAAGATTGGTGAGATTTCCAGCGGTGGCGGTTTCAATGATGGCAGGCGTTGAGATTTCGTTCATGACGCTAACGCTATAGGGGCGGGCGCAGAAAAGGGAAGATTATTTGTAAAGAATTGATAACCTTGGCCCATGTCCGAAAAAAGCACTTCGACCGTCCTGATTGATGCCCCACTCGAGCAAGTGCAGGAGGCTCTCTTCGCAATAGGCACATATCCAGAGTGGCTCACCTCGATCAAGAAAGCGGAAGTGATTGAGTCCGATGCTTCTGGTCGTGCAGTTAAGGCGAAACTCTCTATCGATGCTGGCATGATGAAGGATCGCGTCACATTGGATTACGACTGGAGCGCAGCACCTTCGACTCTTTCATTTTCACTTGATGAAGCTGATTTATTAACACAAATGGATGGCACATATATTCTGAAGGCTATTGATGCTGACACCACCCAAGTTACCTACGAACTTACCGTTGCGGTATCACTTCCGGTACCTGCAATGATGATTACCAAAGCGCAGCAGCAAACTATCGATGCTGCACTTAAAGAACTTGCAGCACGAGTTTCATAGATGGGTTTAACGATTGGTGTTGACGTCGGTGGAACGAAAGTTCTTGGAGGCGTAGTAACTGATTCTGGCGAAGTACTTAAAACCGCTCGGAAAGATACCCCTCGTGAAGGCGGTAAAGCGCTTACCCAAACAATTGCCGATGTAGCAAAAGAACTGATGCAGGAATACACCGTTGATTCCGTTGGTGTATGTGCGGCCGGTTTTGTTTCATCAGATCGCAAAACGATGTTAGCTACACCAAATATTGCCGACTGGAATGGCGTTAATTTGGATTATGAACTCACTTCACTTATTGGTGTGCCAGTCGTTATTGAAAACGACGCCAATGCCGCTGCATGGGGAGAAGTTAAATTCGGTGCGGCGCGTGGCAAGGAAAATGTATTGATGATCACGGTCGGCACTGGAATCGGCGGTGGAATTATTGCCAATGGAAGATTGCATCGTGGAGCATTTGGAATCGCAGCAGAAGTTGGTCACATGAGAGTTGTTCCTGATGGAATTAAGTGCGGTTGCGGTGCCTATGGTTGCTTTGAACAATATGGTTCTGGAAATGCTCTTGTCAGATTCGCGCGTGAATATGCTCAAGCAGATTCTGCTGCTGGCGCACACTTACTTTCCTTAGGCGATGGAACAATTCAAGGTATAACTGGTGGGGCAATCACATCTGCTGCAGCTGCGGGGGATTCTCTATCGCTGAAAGCTTTCTCGACTTTGGGAAACTGGTTGGGCGCTGGAATAGCTTCGCTCTCTGTTGTGCTTGATCCTGAATGTGTTGTTATTGGTGGTGGCGTCATTGACGCTGGCGATATTTTGTTATCACCAATTCGCGATGGATTAGAAAAGTACATGCCTTTTGCTGGATTGCATCCATATCCGCAAGTTATTCCCGCACTTCTTGGCAACGATGCCGGATTAGTGGGAGCAGCTGATTTAGCTCGAGTTTAAATACTTCCACCTTCATCAGGTTTTTGATTTTCTGAATTCTTAATCCATCTTTGGATTGCTTGTCGTGCTTCTCGATATTGTTGCATGAGAGTTTTTTTCGGGATGGCCGGGGGAGTAAATCTATTTTCTTTTTCGAATTGATCTAGTTCATCCAAATATGTTGTAGGCGCAGATTCATCTAATGAAAGACCCTCAACCATCGATTCGAACTCAGCGTTAATGAGATTTATTTCATCCTCATCTTCATTCTCGCGCTTGCCCATGGTTTATGTTCGCACAATGTGCCTCTTTCGCGCTAAATTAGGCGGGTGAACAACCTCCCGTACGGAACGCTTCGCGCATTCCTTACCCCCTTTCTGATGTTGTTATTTCGTCCGAAAGTTAAAGGCTTAAGAAATGTTCCGGCATCTGGCCCACTGATCCTTGCGTCCAATCACTTATCTTTTAGCGATTCTATTTTTATGCCCCTTGTTGTTCCTCGAAAAGTTACCTTCCTTGCAAAGAGTGAATACTTCACATCTCCTGGCCCTAAAGGTTTCATTAAGAAATTAACATTCATTGCGTTGGGGCAAGTTCCTGTAGATCGTTCTGGGGGACGTCGTTCTGAAGCAGCGCTTATTACGGGACTCGAGGTTCTTGCAGGTGGAAACTCTCTCGGTATTTATCCAGAGGGAACTCGCTCTCCCGATGGCCGTCTCTATAAAGGTCGCACCGGAATCGCTCGTCTTGCGATTGAATCAGGCGCGCCAGTTATTCCTATTGCGATGTTTAATACAGACAAGATTCAACCCACTGGTCGCGTGCTTCCTAAAGTGATGCGTGTGGGGATTACTTTTGGTGAACCCATGTACTTCGAAGGGGATTCAACAGATCTTCAATATCTTCGTGAAGTCACCGATCAAATCATGAAGAGAATCCAACAGTTATCTGGACAAGAATATGTTGATACCTACGCAGTTAAGGTCAAGCGCTCTGGAATCAATGTAGAAAATTCAGAAGAAAACGATTAATTAATCTCTAAGTCAGTTCGCTTGTTGAGGTAGTTGCAGAGATTGCATTCCGGACCTGATTCAGGCATTCCGCCTTCTATAATCGTAATCAACTCTTCTAATAAATTTGTGAAATTAGCTGAATCGCGTTCTACAGGAACGTAGTGCTGATTCACGCCAAAGCCATGAGAGTTCGAAGCAGTTTCACTTGCTGAAGTTTCCGTGACACCAGCTAACTTCCAAATGAGAAGGCCCATACTTGAAACTGGAAAGGGTTTTCCTTTATCTGGATTCTCAAGTGCAAATGCATATGCCTCAAGTTGTGGCGCATAGAAAGGTCCATTATCGCGCTCGGAATCAGAGACTTTACAATCGATAATTCCAACGGAGCCGTCTTCGTAATGTCCAAGAAGGTCGTAGATCCCAAGTATTTTCCATCGAGTTTCAAATCCATTGACTGTGATGGGAGCACTCTTTACCCATTGACCCCATTGCTTCACGACTCCAGGTTTAAGCGCTGGAGAAATTTCTTGCATTGAAGCTCTTCTGAAATGTTCTTCCTGAGAATCCGCAAGAGGCTTTACAAGTGGAAACTCTTTCTTGAGATCTAATTTGAACCAGTACTTAAGCCACAAGCAACGTTTGCAATTGGAAAGCCCAAAGGTGAGATCAGATGGCGCAATCGTGTCTCTGGCAGGCACTTCAGGTTTTTTCATAGAGAAAGTCTCTCGCACTTACCCGCGAAGCGCGCTGATTAGTACAAGGACACCCAGTGTGATCATGACAGACCCACCTGTGGCCCGAAGTCTTTCTAATCGCCGTGCATCCGTTGCAAGCCACTGACGCGCAGTTCCAGCAAGGAGCCCCCATGTTCCATCTGAGATAAAAGCTAAAACGCAAAACACAAGTCCCATAAATAGAAGTTGTGCAGTGACATGCCCACCATCAATATCAACGAACTGCGGAAGAACTGCTGCAAAGAAAACAATTGCTTTTGGATTGAGAACTCCGACCCAGAAACCATCACGAATTGATTGCGCAGCGGTGGGAACTACGGGTCCCTGATTAGTCATATCAGCGGCATGGACTGCACGTTTTCTAATCGCATCAATTCCTAAGTAAATTAAGTACAACCCTCCGCCCCACTGAACGGCAAGATAAGCAAAGTGAGAGCGCTGAAGAATTGGACCTAAACCAAGAGCGACAAGAGAGGAGAGAACAAGGGATCCAGAGACATTGCCAGCGACTGTCAGAACCGAGACTTTACGCCCCCAAGCAATAGCGCGAGCAATGACAAAGAGAACGCTGGGCCCAGGAGCCAGGATGATGATCATCGCCGCGACTAGGTACTCGGGCAGCCTTGTTGGAATCACGGTCGCTAGGGTAGTCGTGCCCGCATTTACCGAGTGTTGATTTGCCATCGACGCTGGAATCCTATTTAATAGCGTCTAGATATATCGAATAGATATATACACCGGATATAGACCATCTGGGGCTAGTGGTGTGAAGGAGTGAGATGAGATCGAGAGCCGATTCCTTGGAATTTGCCCTGCTGGGCCTTCTCTCAGAGTCACCTTTGCATGGATATGAGCTGAGAAAGCGTCTGATGGCCATTTTCGGCCCTTTTAGAGCGCTCTCCTTCTCCGTCCTTTATCCGCAGCTCAAGCGAATGGTCATAGCCGAAACCATTGAGGCGAAAGAGATCGGCGTGACTTCGCGCAGAACTCGCATCGTCTACACCATCACAAAAAAAGGGCTGAAGCGTTTTGATGAACTCAACGGCTCTGTCACAGCAGATGCATGGGAAGACGAGGGCTTCGGAGTGCGCTTTGCATTCTTTAGTCCGACAACAACTATGAATCGAGTTCGAATTCTCGAGGGACGATTAAGAAAACTTCAAGAGAAAGCTGAAGTTCTTCGAATAGATCTTGAGAGCCAACCACAAGGAATAGATAAATATCTCGAAGAGTGGCGCCGCTTCTCATTTGAGTCACTAGAGCGAGAAATTGCCTGGTTAGAAGGAATGATAAAGAACGAGGGGAAAAAATGATTATTACAACAAATCCTGGAGATATCCGAGTAGCAATAGTTGGCGTAGGAAATTGCGCTAATTCATTGGTGCAAGGAGTTACCTATTACAAGGATGCAGCGATTGACCAGGAAATTCCTGGACTTATGCATGCAGTAATTGGCGACTACCACATCAGCAATATCAAATTCGTTGCAGCTTTCGATGTTGACGCTAAGAAAGTCGGTCTAGATATCGCTGATGCAATCTGGGCAAGTGAAAATAACACCATCAAGTTCTCTGACGTTGCAAAGACTGGTGTCACCGTTGCACGAGGTGTCACTCTCGACGGCCTTGGTAAGTATTACAAAGAAACTATTGCTGAATCTACAGCGGCACCAGTAGATGTGGTTGCAACCCTTAAGGCTGAGCAAGTTGATGTATTGATTTGCTACCTACCCGTGGGCTCTGAAGAAGCAGCGAAGTACTACGCGCAATGTGCAATCGATGCAGGATGTGCATTTGTTAACGCACTTCCAGTATTTATCGCCTCTGACCCAGTATGGGCAAAGAAATTTGAAGACGCTGGTCTACCAATTGTTGGTGATGATATTAAGAGCCAAGTGGGCGCAACAATCACACACCGCATCATGGCGAAGTTGTTCCAAGACCGTGGAGTTCACTTGGACCGCACGTATCAGCTCAATGTTGGCGGCAATATGGACTTTAAGAATATGCTCGAAAGAGATCGCTTAGAGTCTAAGAAGATTTCTAAGACCAACTCCGTGACATCTCAACTTGATCACGATATGGGTTCAAAGAACGTGCACATTGGTCCATCGGATTACATTCCTTGGCTTGATGATCGCAAATGGGCATACGTTCGCTTAGAGGGCCGCGCGTTCGGAGATGTTCCGCTGAACCTTGAATACAAGCTAGAAGTATGGGATTCACCAAACTCAGCTGGAGTAATTATTGACGCTCTACGTTGTGCGAAATTGGGTCTCGATCGAAAGTTTGGGGGAGCGCTGCTAGCGCCTTCGTCATACTTTATGAAGACTCCACCAGTTCAATATTCTGATGAGCAAGCTCACGCAGCTGTTGAAGAATTTATTTCAGGAGTACTCGTTCACTAAATAAATTTTCACCTAACAGAAAAAAATCCCGGCCCTTGATTTCTCAAGAGCCGGGATTTTCATTCCCCTCAAATCTTCACGGAGAGTTGAAGGTTGTGAGGGTTAAATCGTCGCACTTTCTGGGGTGCGACGAATATGCATTAACCCTGCAATGGAGAGCAGAAGCATCACTATTGCTCCAACAAGTGCAGCGATTGCTCCGTACCCTGCGATTACACCCATAGTTCCAAATGCATATGCTTCGAGGAGCATTCCTCGGAGGGTGTTACCCATGAACAATGTGTCTTGCAGATCGCCAAGTTTTTTTACTTGCTCTGGATCTTTACTACCGCTACGAGTGAGCGCCTGATAAGCAGCTGATACTTCTGAATATGTAGCAGGCTTTCCCATAACCGCAGTAGATGCAGCCTTCATGTGTTCCCAAATGTAAAGATCTGAATAATCGCGAGCCATTTCTCCGGTTGTCACTGGCTTCTCCGCCCATTTGGCGAGTTGAGCGCGAGTCTCTGAGGGCATTCCTAACTCTGCAGGAAATGAAATATTTTGATTCTTAAGTTGGCTGCTTACTGAATCTGATGCAAATGATGCTCCCCAGTTGAGCAACCCAGCTGCTACAAATAGAAATACTGTTAATCCAAATCCAACGGCGGTAACAATTTTGTCAAAATTCTTGCGT
>WLCS01000027.1 GCA_009705185.1 Actinomycetota bacterium | reverse complement strand
CTGCACGTACTTCCGCTTCCGAAGCTTGCGGGTACGATTTAATTACTTCACCGGTTGCAGGATTGTGGGATTCAAATACTGCGCTTTTTGTTTCAGCCATAACCCAAGACTAGACTGCAACTATGTCGGAACCAATCCGCCCCAGCACAGTTCTTGCAGCTACTCGCACTGCCTTCACGGTCCAGACGGAAGATGGCCAAACATTGGTAGGCGAAGTCAGCGCACCAATAGAGCGTCCAACATCAGCGATTTTGTGTTGTCATCCCAATCCCACCGGCGGGGGAATGATGGATAGCCACATTTACAAAAAAGCGGCAAACCGGTTGCCCGAGATGGCGGGAATCACGGTCGTGCGTTTTAACACTCGCGGTACATCAAGTGAAGCGGGCACAAGTACTGGCTCTTATGACAACGGACGCGCTGAAAAATACGATGTTGAAGCAATGATTAATTATTGTTTTAACACTCTTGGCTTACAAGAGTTGTGGGTTGTTGGTTGGTCATTTGGAACAAGCATTGCAATCAGTCATGCACGTGACCCGCGCGTTAAAGGACTCATTCTCTTAAGTCCAACGCTGCTAGATATCGTCGATGGTGATCTCGAATTCTGGGCAGCAGATGGAAGACCAATCGTGGCTCTGATTCCAGAACATGATGATTACTTAAAGCCAGATCAAGCTCGAGAGAGATTTAGCGTTATTCCACAAACCGAGTTAATCGCCGTTGATGGCGCCAAGCATCTCTGGGTGGGCGAACCTTTTGTGCATCGAGTATTAAGTGAAATCGCTCGAGTTGTTGCACCAGGGCGCTTGCCACTACCTACTGAAATTTAAGATTTTTCAGCGCGAGGAAAGACAACTTCTTCAAGAATCAAAATAATTGATGCTGCAACAGGAACTGCAAGCAATCCGCCAACAAGACCGAGAAGTGATGTTCCAATCAATGCAGAGATGATTGTTACTGCACCTGGAACTGCCAAAGTACGTTTCATTATCTTTGGAGTCAGAACATAGTTTTCAATTTGAACATAAATTACGTATCCGACGAATGCAAAAATTCCGACAGAAACAGATTGAGTCAGAGCAATAATCGTATAAATTCCGCACCCCAAGAAATGACCAATTAATGGAACTAGTCCGCAGACAAAAATGATGATTCCAATGGCAATAGGTGAAGGAAGACCAAGAATTACTGCAAGTAGAGTCATAAATGTCGCAGCTAGCGCTGAGACAAGAATCTGACTTCCAACAAATGCACCAACGCGCGCAATGATTGCTTCAGTAAGAAGCGCTACGCGTGGGCGGCGGCTTGCTGGAACGAGCTTGAGCCCAAGATCAACTGCCTGCGGAAGTGAAGTAATGAAGTAGAGAGTGAGAACGAGAATTGTGAGCCCAGTGAAAGTACCTGAAAGCACGCTTTTGCCTACACCAATGACTCCGCCAAAAGCAGAGATGAGAAGCGAGCCATTAGATGTCACTGAACTCAATTTCTTCTGCAATGTATCAATCACACCGTACTGATCATTAATGCTTGCGATTGTTGAATTATCTTTGAGTTGATTCAAGAGTGCCGGAGCTGTCTCAATCAAATGTGTTCCTTGAGAAACAAGAGGAGGAACAACGAGTGCACCAAAGAGAATGACTAGTAAAATTACCGATGTAAAAATAATTGCTACCGAATTTGCTCTTGAGAGACCTCTCTTGCGAATAGCCTCTACTGCTGGATTAAGTCCAGTTGCTAAGAAGAGCGCAACGAGAATCAGAACAAATACTTGACTGGCACTTGCAAGTGCTCGCATCAATACAAATGCACTTAAGGCCCCCAGAGTGGCTACAAAGCCGAAATAAAAGGGATGTGCGCGGTCCATTGGCTCTCCTGCTGTTCCAAAATCTGGTTGAACAGATGAACTCTTGGGTTTTCTCTTTATACGCTCTGAAATGGCCATGCTTTATTGTAAAGCGTACGAGAGAATAACCCCCATGGCGCTACGAATAACTGGACTTGGCGAAGAGATTGCCGCGGTTACTGGGCTCCCTTGGAATCAACCATTAGAGGAATGGCCCGAAGATCCGATGCTCGCTGAGAAGCGAGGAATCTCTCGGCACATCGTGCGATTGGTCCGTTCTACCGATGACCCGGATGCAGAGGTGTATGCGGTTAAAGAGACGGTATCTGAATTTGCTAATCGAGAGTACAAAATTTTACGAGAGCTCACCCAATTAGATTCTCCTAGCGTGCAGTCGATCGCAGTAATTGAAGGACGTACAGATAACAGCGGAGAAGAATTGCCATGTGCATTAGTCACGCGATTCCTGCCGTATTCACTTCCATATCGTGTTGTACTCAGCGATAAGAATGTCACTGCTGAAGATGTGACTCTGATGGCTAATGCACTGGCTCTGTTACTTGTGCGATTACATCTACTTGGTTTCTGGTGGGGAGATTGTTCGCTTTCGAACACTTTATTCCGTAGAGATGCTGAAGGTTTTGCTGCCTACTTGGTAGATGCTGAAACTGGCGAATTTCAAAAATCACTTACTGCAGGACAACGCGAACACGACCTAGAAATCGCTCACTTTAACGTTGCAGCCGAGCTGGAAGACTTACAACTTTCTGGAGTTCTCTACCCCGGCATGGATCCAATTCGCGCGAGTACTGCGCTGATTAAGCGTTATCACCGTTTGTGGTCTGCTCTTAAAGATAGACAAGTTCTTGATCCAAATGACCGTCATGCGGTTGAACGTGCAATGCGACAGTTACATGATCTTGGCTTTACCGTTGAAGAAGTTTCGGTATCAATGGAAGAAGGAGAAGGTGCTGGAAAGTTAGTTTTCCAGCCAAAACTTGTTGCATCGGGTTATCACAAAAACCGTTTAAGAGAATTGATGGGCTTGGATACCGAAGAACTTCAAGCCAAGAGATTGCTTGCATCATTTGATCGATATAGAGGTCGTGAGAAATCTCCAAAGCCACCTATTGCAGAATCTGCACGACGTTGGTTGACAGAAGTTTTCATGCCAACCGTAAATCTCATTCCAGCTGAACTCGCTGGGAGAATTGAAGCTGCGCAATTTTTCCACGAAACGCTAGAACACCGTTGGTACTTAAGTGAAAAAGCTGGACATGATGTGGGTCTTGAATTCGCAGCAAAATCATTTATCACTGAAGTGCTTCCATTCCGCCAAGATTCTGGCGTCGGAGTGCCCGTCAGTGGCATGATGCAGCAGTGAGCCTCCCACCAAATTTTTCCCAAGCTGTAGATCTCAGTTCATTGGGTAAACCTGCGCCCGATACATCCACAGTAATGCCTGGTTTAGTAGTGACTGCGGAAAATTTGCAGGCTGAAATACTTCCACTTTCTTCAACAAAGCCGGTCGTCGTGCTCTGCTGGTCTGCACGTTCAATCGAATCTGTAGAAACTCTCCGTGCGCTTGGAAATTTGGAATCTGCAGATAATAAAAAGTGGATATTGGCAACTGTTGATATTGATACCCAAGCACCAGTAGCGCAAGCTCTGCAAGCACGAACAATTCCATACGGAGTTGTATTTATTGGCGGACAAGCAATTCCATTTCTTGAGCAAGCGCTGTCAGAAACTCAGTTAAGAGAAGTCATCAATAAGATTTTAACTCTTGCTGCGCAACAAGGAATCGGCGAAGAACCAGTAGAGGCAACTGAACCTGAAGAAGATGAAGCACTTGCGGCACTGGATCAAGGAGATTACGCAACGGCAGAAGCTGCATACAAGCGGTTGTTAGCTCGTAAGCCAAGCGATAACTTTGCAAAACTTGGTTTAGCACAAGTGCAGTTACTCATCAGAACCGAAGGCGTCGATGGCCAAAAAGTGATGGAAGATGCCGTTCGCCACCCTGATGAAATTGCTATACAACTTCAATGCGCAGATGTTGAAGTAATGAGCGGTTACCTTGAACCAGCATTTGAAAGATTGCTCAGACTTGTAACAATTCTGGATGGTAATGAGCAAAAAGTTGTGAAAGACCGCCTTCTCGAATTATTTGGGCTTGTAGATCCTGCAGATCCTCGAGTCATTAAGGCGCGAGCAGCGTTAGCGAATGCGCTTTTTTGATGAATCACAGCTTGTCCAATAAAACAGAACAGAGATTGCTCCACGCACTTTTTTTCTGTTTTGGTTTCGCAATCATGTCTTGGATCCCGCGATTTCCTGAGGTCAAAGCCAATCTAGGGCTTAACAACGGTGCGTTTGGCTCGATCATGAGTACTGGGTCTATTGGTGCATTCTTTGGACTTCTTACTGTCGGCCACATTATTCACAAGTACGGTGCGCTCAAAGTTTCCTTGGCTTCAATTGGAATTCTCTTTTCTAGTCTTGGACTACTTGTACATATTCATTCAAGTTTCTTGTTCTTGATCTTTAATATCGCCTTCGGTTTTGGAATTACCGCAGTTCACGTCTGTTTGAATTCCCATAGTTTTCATTTTCTTGAGCGCACCAAGATCAATCTAGTAATTACGACTGCTGGTTACTGGAGCGCTGGTTCACTGAGTACAGCAATTGTCTCTGGCCTACTTATTGGGCATCTAAGCTTGATAGCCCATATCGATATTCTCTGTATCGCTCTTGCCATTGCAATGACAGCTATGACTTTAAAATTACGTCCGCATCTTTTGCTAGCCAACGAAGATTCAGAGCATGACTATTCAGTGAAAGAGATATTTACTTCATTCAAAATTGATTGGCCAGTAAGTCTTGGTATGGCCTGCGCCGTTTATCTTGAATTTGCCTTAGGAGACTGGGGAACTATCTTTACTAAGGAACGGTTAGATCTTTCGGGAAGTTTAAGCGCGGCACCCTTCATCGTCTTTACTGCATTTATGATCCTTGGAAGATTGTCTATTGAAAAGTTATTGGTGCGAACTCCTATCCATCTCTTGGTAAAGCGAGCAGTAATCTTTGCAGGCCTAGGATTTGGAATCTGCATCATCATTGCAACTCATTTACCTGCTTCGCTTAAATGGTGGTCATACGCCCTCTTCATCCTGGGTTTCGGTATAGCTGGCTTAGGTTCTTCATTTACAGGACCAGCATTTTTTGCAGCAGCAAATCGTAGATCTTCACAACCTAGCGCTGTCGTTGTTGGTCAATTCGGTGTAGTGAATAACGTACTTACTTTTGTTGTGAAGTGGGTAGTTGCTTGGACGATTCAATTCACTGGATCAATTGCACTTGCCATGATGATTCCAGCCGCAATGATGCTTGCAGCTGTGTATTTCACAGACTCACTTCGTGAAGGATCGAAAGCTAAGAATTAAACGCGTTCCAACCAAATTGTGGCTAGAGGCGGAACACGTAAAGTTGTGTATAAGTCTGTATCTACATCCACGGCAAACGAATTATTAATAACCCCACTACCGCCATATTTCAAATCATCAGTATTGAGAACTTCTCGCCAGACCCCAGAGACAGGCATTCTCAAACGATATTGCTCTTGAGGCACGGGGGAGAAGTTAGTAATACAAACTACCGGAATTCCTTTATCTGACCAACGAGTAAATGCCAATGTATTACCTGCGCCATCGTCACCGACAATCCACTGAAAACCATCGGCTGAAATATCTTTCTCCCACAATGATGGATGGCTCTTGTAAGTGCGGTTGATATCAGCAACAACCTTTTGCACGCCCTTATGTTCATCGAATTCAGTCAGGTGCCACTGCAAGCCAGCTTCTTGGCTCCACTCATCATTTTGCGCCCACTCTTGCCCCATGAAGAGAAGTTTCTTTCCAGGATGAGCCCACATAAATCCATATAGTGCGCGCAGTGTTGCAAGTTTCTGCCAGCGATCTCCGGGGAATTTGTTTACAAGTGAACCTTTTCCATGAACAACTTCATCGTGAGAAAGTGGCAACATAAAGTTTTCAGACCAGGCATACAAGATTGAGAATGTAATTTCATTGTGGTGATACATGCGATGGATTGGTTCGTGCTGCAGATATTCGAGAGTGTCATGCATCCAACCCATATTCCATTTGAAGCCGAAACCAAGACCACCGCTGGAGGTGTCTTTGGTAACTCCGCTCCATGCTGTTGATTCTTCGGCAATCATCATGATGCCTTGATGATGCTTATAAGCAGTTGATGTTGCTTCTTGTAGAAGCTGAACTGCTTCAAGGTTTTCACGGCCACCATTCTTATTTGGTAACCATTCGCCTTCTTTTCGCGAATAATCTAAATAAAGCATCGATGCCACGGCATCTACACGAAGACCATCAATGTGAAATTCTTCTAACCAATAGAGCGCACTTGCAACAAGGAAGTTACGGACTTCATTGCGACCAAAGTTGAAGATGAGAGTGCCCCAATCAGGGTGCTCACCTAAACGTGGGTCTGCATGTTCATATAAGGCAGTTCCATCAAATTGCGCAAGTGCCCATTCATCTTTTGGAAAGTGCGCAGGAACCCAATCGAGAATTACTCCGATACCGGCTTGGTGCAGAGCATCAACTAAATATCTAAATTCATCAGGCGAACCAAAACGAGAGGTAGGAGCAAAGAATGAAGTTACTTGGTAGCCCCATGATGGCGAATACGGATGTTCAGTAATTGGCAAGAATTCAACATGCGTGAAGTGGTGATCGCGTACGTAATTGACCAACTCTTCTGCCATTTGGATATAACTAAGGCCTGGACGCCATGAACCAGCATGGACTTCATATACAGAAACTGCTGAACGCCACGGTTGGTAAATTGCTCGCTCTTGCATCCATTGTGTGTCATTCCATGTGTAATTACTTTCGGTTACAACTGAAGCAGTCTGTGGCGGATGTTCTGTCGCACGCGCCATTGGGTCGGCGTGATCTACCCACTGGCCATTAGGTCCACAAATTGCAAACTTATAACGAGTATTCACACCAAGGTCGCTGATGAATATTTCCCAGATTCCAGATGAACCCTGTCGGATCATGGGATGTGTATTGCGATCCCAGAAATTGTTATCGCAGACAAGACTTACTGCTTGAGCATTAGGCGCCCACACAGAGAATGCAGTTCCGAGTAGCGCGCCATCATTGTCTCGAAGTATGTGCGCACCGAGAGCGTCCCATAATCTTTCATGGCGACCTTCGGAAATTAAATGAAAATCTAATTCACCTAGTGTTGAATGAGGATTGAGAAATGATGCAGGCTGGAATTGTGAGTTTTCTTCATGTGTCGAGCCCGAACTCTTAAATAGGCGGGAGAAGAAAGACATGCGCAATGTTAAAGCTTTACCTGCGCAATGTGAACAACTTTGCCAGACATTCTCGTTGGATCAAGGCGAACATATGTGTGAGGCGACCATTGGTAGTCGGCACCATCAATTAAATCCGTTACCTTAAAGTTATCGGCAGCAATACCGAGTTCATTCATATCCCAATGGATATGTGTTTCTTGAGCAAAATTTGGGTCAAGGTTTACAACAATGAGAATGAGATTTTCGCCCTCGCGCTTTGAATAAGCAATGATGGAATCGTTATCTGTGTTGTGGAATCGCAAGTTGCGAAGACGTTGAAGCGCAACGTTCTTTTTGCGGATTGAATTAAGTTGGGCAATAAAAGGTGCCAACGTGATCTTCTTCTTCTCTGCACCCTCCCAGTCACGAACCTTGATTTCATACTTTTCAGAATCTAAATATTCTTCGCCACCCTCTTTGAATTTGCGGTGTTCGTATAGCTCGTAGCCCGCATACATTCCCCACGAAGGAGTAAGAGTTGCTGCTAGGGCTGCACGGATTGCAAATATTGCTGGATTCCCAGTTTGAAGATGGAAAGGCAGAATGTCAGGAGTATTAACCCAGAAGTTTGGCCTGAAGAATGCACTGGTTCCATGTGCAACTTCGTTTGCATACTCGGTCAGTTCTTGCTTACTGGTGCGCCAGGTGAAATATGTATATGACTGGTGGAATCCTGCTTTTCCTAGTGCGTGCATCATTGAAGGCTTTGTAAATGCCTCGGCAAGGAAAACTACATCTGGGCTTTCTTTGTGAATCGTTGCTAAGACATCAGTCCAGAACTGGACTGTTTTAGTATGAGGATTATCAACTCTGAAAACCGAGACGCCTTTTGAGATCCAGAATCGAAGTAAGCGCAGAGTTTCATTAACAATTCCTGAATAATCATTATCGAAGTTAATCGGGTAAATGTCTTGATACTTCTTTGGTGGATTCTCTGCGTATGCAATCGAACCATCTGGGCGAGTTGTAAAGAATTCAGGATGTTCTGTTGCCCACGGATGATCAGGTGAAGCTTGAAGAGCAAAGTCCATTGCGACTTCAAGCCCATTTTTCTTTGCACTCTTTATAAAGCTTTCAAAATCTGAAAGTGTGCCGAGTGCAGGATTAATTGCATCGTGACCACCTTCTTTATTTCCAATTGCCCAAGGAACTCCAGGATCAGTTGCAGTTGGAGTTAATGAATTGTTCTTTCCTTTACGGAATTTAGTTCCGATTGGATGCACTGGAGGAAGGTAGAGAATGTCAAAGCCCATGGCTGCAACTGCTGGAAGTCGCTTCTCTGCAGTCTTGAAAGTTCCGCTTGTAATGCTGCCGTCTTTTTCGACCTTCGCACCTTCGCTGCGTGGGAAGAATTCATACCAAGAGCCAATAAGCGCGCGCGGATGGTCAGATCTAATCGGGAATCGCTCGGTTATTGAGATCAAACGGCGCAGTGGATTGATTTCAAAATACTCACGAAGCTCTTCAGTCGTTGCTTGAGAAAAACGATTCATAGGCGAAAGTGTTGAATCCCCGAGTAGCTTCACTATCGGTGCCAAAAGTGATTTAGCAGAAGGATCTTCAGCCAACTTATCTTCGAAGATTTTCTTACCAATAGTGCACATGAGCTCTGCATCAATATCTGCAGGAATCTTAATTTCCGCATCGTGGACCCAGGTTGCAAAAGGATGATCGTAGGATTCAATGGCAAATGTGAAATCGCCTTGAGAAGTTATTTTTACTGAGCCTAGGTACTGATCGCCCCCATGCCATTTCTCGCGCATGATTGAACGCTGAATTTCTTTTCCTGACGAATCAAAGAGAAGAACTTGCGCCCCAAGAAGATCATGGCCTTCACGAAAAACAGTTGCATACACGGGAATTTCTTCACCGGGAACTGCTTTTACAGGAACAAATTCTCCCCCGAAATAAACAGTGGGGGAGATATCAGTGACAGGGATGCGATTAATCAACCTGAACCTTCGGTGTTGCCAGCATCTGCTGAACGTACATCGAAAATACGATACTTATCAATAGCTTCCTGGATTACGGACTCTTTTACTTCTCCCGCCTTGGCAAGTTCGGCAAGAGTTGCAACAACGATTGATTCTGCATCTACCTTGAAGTGGCGACGAAGTGCGCCGCGAGTATCAGATAAACCAAAACCATCTGTTCCAAGTGAATGGAATTGATTTGGAACCCATGGAGAGATTTGATCTTGCACAGCGCGCATGAAGTCTGAAACAGCGATGACAGGACCTTCAGTTCCCTTGAGTTTGTCATACACGTATGCAGTTTTCTTATCGCGTGGGTTGAGCATGTTGTGACGATCTACAGAAAGACCATCACGACGAAGTTCATTCCATGAAGTAACTGACCACACTGATGCAGCGACGCCCCAATCTTCTGCGAGCAATTTCTG
>WLCS01000026.1 GCA_009705185.1 Actinomycetota bacterium | reverse complement strand
TTTATGATGAAGACCGATCATTTGAGTTTTACTGAAACTATTGAGCGACTTGCTTCGCAAATCGGTTACACACTTCGCTATGAAGAAGGTGGCCCAACTCAGCCAACATCAAAGCGATCACGCCTTTATGCTGCAAATTTGGAAGCTGCAAAGTTCTATCAAGATTTGCTCAATACATCACCTGATGCAGCGCATGGTCGCGATTTATTGACCAAGCGCGGTTTCGATAAAGCTGCATGTGATTCATTCGGAGTTGGCTACGCACCTAATAGTTGGGATTCATTAACCAAACATTTACGCGCAGCTGGTTACACAATTGATGAACTTGAAGAAGCTGGCCTTTCAAAGATGGGCGAACGTGGGCCAATCGATAAATTTAGAAACCGCGTCATGTGGCCGATTAAAGATATTTCTGGGGACATTGTTGGTTTTGGCGCTAGAAAACTCGCAAGCGATGAAGAAGATCAAGGTCCTAAATATCTCAATACATCCGAGACTCCGATCTATAAGAAGAGCCAAGTTCTCTACGGATTAGATATGGCAAAGAAAGATATTGCTAAAAATCGACAAGTGGTTGTGGTCGAGGGCTACACCGATGTCATGGCATGTCATTTAGCTGGAATAACAACAGCTGTTGCAACGTGCGGAACCGCTTTCGGTGATGACCACATTCGAATTATTAGACGCTTACTCATGGATGCCGATGCATTCCGCGGAGAAGTTATTTTCACATTCGATGGTGATGCTGCGGGGCAAAAAGCAGCAATGAAAGCATTTGGCGATGATCAGAAGTTTGTGACTCAAACATTTGTTGCAGTTGAACCAGATGGGCTCGACCCATGCGACTTAAGACAGAATAAAGGCGATTTGGCTCTCCGCGATTTGATTGCTAAACGAGTACCGCTCTTTGAATTTGCTATCCGCACAGAACTTAAAAAGCATAACTTGGCGACTGCCGAAGGCCGCGTTAACGCACTTAATACTGCTGCGCCATTGGTGGCAGCGATTCGCGACAAATCACTTCGACCTGAATATATAAAGTCTCTCTCAGGATGGCTCGGCACTGAGACCGAAGTTGTTACTGCGGCAGTAAATGCTGCGCTCAAAAAAGTTGTGCAACAACAGCCTGCGGTGGATGAACAAACATCCGATACAGCATGGCGCCCGAACCCAAATGAGCCAACTCTGATGCTTGAACGCGAAGTTCTTAAAGCGAAATTGCAAATGCCTGGCTTAGTTTTCGGTTGGTCAACTCTTGAAGATGAAGCTTTCACTCATCCTGCTTATCGCGAATTACGTCGCGTACTAGATTCATTCGGAACAGAGCCTCTTGCACTTGAAAAAGTTACTGATGATCGAATGAAACAACTCTTCACAGAACTTTCTGTAGAACCGGTACGTACCGACGGGGCAGTATCTGAAAAATATGTGTCTAGCATTGTCGCCAGATTGCGAGAAGTACTCGTCAGTCGAAAGATTGCAGATCTCAAATCAAGTCTTCAGCGCCTTAATCCTGTCGAAAATGAAGAGCAATACAACGCAGCCTTTACAGATTTAGTTGCTCTTGAAACCCAAAAGCGCGGACTTCATGAACTTTCAATTGGTTCGCTATAACAGGGCTTTTTCGCTTAATTTTGTTAAGAATTACCCACTGCGGTAGAGTCAGCACTCGCAATCCCTGATAGCTCAACGGCAGAGCAGTCGACTGTTAATCGACAGGTTCTTGGTTCGAATCCAAGTCAGGGAGCCATATCTCATCTGATTCAACGGGCGTCTTCACCAATTTCTCAGCCTTGCAACATACTCTTTTACTTATGAACGCACTCCAAAGCATTTCTCGAGGCACCGTCACATCATGGCGCTCCCAATCTCAAGCACAAAGGGTTTTACGACTTTTTCTCTCAGTCACCTGGATTTATGCCGGGTGGGATAAAGCCACTGATCCAGGATTTCTCACCAAAGGGGAGCCAACATTTATTGGTTCGCAGCTAGCCGCTTTTGCGCAAAGTTCGCCAATTGGTTTCTTACTTAATCACACAATTGAACATGCAACCCAAGTTGGAATGTTTGTCATGGTTTCAGAATTTGCTATTGGAATCGCAACACTTCTTTCGGTTGCACCAACATCTGCTGCATTCGGTGGCTTTGCGATGGCGACAGGATTGTGGCTCTCTAGTTCTTTCCACACATCTCCATACTTCTTGGCCAGCGATAGCGCGTACGCAATATTGTGGCTAACCTACCTCTTACTTATGAATGGAAATCGACGCATGCCATCAACTAATTTTCAGCGACGCAGTGTTATTCGCACCGGAATTGTCGGCGCACTGGCAATAGCAGCATCCTTTGCAGGAAAAGCTCTACCTAAATCATCGGCATCAACTTCTACAAAAAGTTCTGCGAAGGCAACCGGAAAGCAGATTATTAAATTAGCCGATCTGCCAGTTGGGGCAACACATAACTTCGTTCACTCTTCCAAGGGCACCCCATCTGTTCTCTTTAGAACTAAGACTGGCGTATTTGCATATTCTGCAATTTGTACTCACCAAGGTTGTACGGTTGCTTATAAGAGCGCAGCTAAGAAATTAGTGTGCCCATGTCACGGAGCTCAATTCGATCCCTTTAGTAACGGCAAAGCTGTTACAGGTCCTACGAAGACTCCGCTCGCCTCAGTAAAGGTTGCTGTAAGCGGTGCGTGGGTAGTAGAAGCCTAAAGTTTTTCCCATTTTTGTAACAGGAAATACTCAGGAAAGTAAGGCACGATAAAGATATGAAAAACGCAAAAGTTATTGGGGCATTTCTCGTTGGGGCAGTAGCGGCTGGTGGAATAGCAACGGCTGCAACATCTACAAACACCAGTGTTATCAAAGCATGTGCTGACAATCGCACGCAAGCGCTTTTCTTATCACCCAATGGCACATGTTCATCCTCAAGAACTCTTGTCGAAATTGGCGGAAGTGGCATGAACACCAAAGCTATTTCCTCTCTGGTGACACCTTCAGTAGTTTCAATTTCAGTGACAACTTCAAGTGGTGGTGGAACCGGCTCTGGTTCGATTTATAAGAGTTCTTCATCCTCTAGTTACATCATTACCAATAACCACGTCATTGAAGCTGCAGCATCTGCTGGCACAATCAAAGTCGAATTAACAAATGGTGAGCAATACACAGCCAAAATTATTGGACGCGATCCTGGTTACGACATCGCAGTTTTGCAAATTTCTATCGGAAATCTCCCTGCTATCACCTTGGGAGATTCTTCTAAAGTAAGCGTGGGCGATCCGGTATTGGCAATTGGTTCACCACTCGGATTAGCCAGCACAGTAACTAGTGGAATTATCTCTGCACTCAATCGTCCAGTTTCAACTGGCACAGTTGATGCACAATCGTATGTAAATGCAATTCAAACGGATGCAGCAATCAATCCAGGAAATTCTGGCGGTGCGCTTGTAGATTCTTCAGGCCGCCTCATCGGTGTTAACTCCGCTATTGCAACGCTGTCATCTGGATCAACCAGCGGCAGTATCGGACTTGGTTTCTCGATTCCGATCAATGAAGCCAAGCGCGTGATTGATGAAATTATTTCGACTGGAAAGTCAACGCGACCCGTACTGGGCGTTTTCTTTGACAACACTTACACAGGCATTGGTGCGAAAATATTTAAGCTAAGTCCAGGTGAAGGTGCAGACAAAGCCGGCATTCCAGTGAACGCAATTATCAAGAGCATCGACGGAGTCAAAGTAGTCAATACAGATTCAGCCATCGTGAAAATTCGTTCGTATATCCCTGGCTCAGTGGTTTCTGTTGTCGTCGATCTTCCAACGGGTGGGACAAAGACGTTTAAGGTCACTTTAGGTTCAGCGCCGTCCCTCTAAATTAGTTCAAGAAATGTACCCGTTACTTAGATGTAATAAGTAGCGGGTACATTTGTGTCATGGCACTTTACAAATTACAGGTTTCACTTCCAGATCGCCCAGGCTCGCTCGGCATGCTGGCATCAGCTATTGGTTCTGCAGGAGCCGATATTCGCGAATTACAAGTTCTTAAAACAGTAGATGGAATCGGATTTGATGAAATAACTGTTGCTGTTCCTGGAACAAATACAGATGACCTTGTGGAAATTCTTAATTCAATTGGTGGAGTTAACGTAATTTCAATCGTAGCTTTATAACAAGAATTAAATCAGGCGAGCACTTGCTCCAGCACTTGGTAGCGAAGTAAAGAATCGCGGCTTCTTATATCCATTTTTTGCAAATGCATCCAGAACAGCGCTTTCAGTTTTTTCAACATCTGCAGCGCGCACAAGTGCGATAGCGCTGCCGCCGAATCCACCGCCAACCATTCGTGAACCTAGTGCGCCTGCATTAAGTGATGCTTGCACTGCAACATCAAGCTCTTGGCAAGATACGGTGTAGTCATCTCTTAGGGAAACATGTGAAGCGTTAATCAATTTTCCTAAGGTTTCAAAGTCCGAAATGCTCAGCGCTTTTACAGAATCTAGCACTCGAGAAATTTCGGTTACGGCATGATGGGCTCTTATAAATTCAGTATCGGAGATTTTGTCGCGGCCTGATTCAAGATCTTCCAAAGTGAGATCTCGCATAGATTTGACGCCAAGTTTTGCGGCAGCGGATTCACATGATGCACGACGCTCTGCATAGCCACCATCGACAAGTGCATGATGTGCCTGCGTATCAATTATTAAAAGTTCAAGTCCCGCTTCTGCAACGTTAAACGGAACGGACTGAGTCGATAAATCCCGGCAATCAAGAAGTAGTGCTGCACCAGATTTGCCCATCAAAGAGACTGATTGATCCATGATTCCGCACGGCATACCAACATAATCATTTTCAGCCTTTTGGGTTGCTCGTGCTAAATCTTCCAGAGATTTATTCAGCCTTAATAATTCGTTGAGGCCTACTGCGACCGAACACTCAAGGGCTGCAGATGAAGATAGCCCCGCACCGGCTGGCACCGAACCATCAACAAGTATGTCCAAACCATCTTTTACACCTAAAGACCAGATAACTCCGAGAACATATTTTTCCCAGTCACCTGCGCTGCCAGGCTTTACATCTGAAACAGAAATTGAAAAAACTTTGCCTCTACGTTGATGTGATGCAATTTTGATTTTTCCATCACTTCGTCGGGCAATTGCAGCATGAGTTCGATCTGCAATTGCAAAGGGAAGTACAAAACCTTCACTGTAATCGATGTGCTCTCCAATGAGATTTACACGTCCCGGAGCCTCTGAAATTACTTCTGCCGAGTGACCAAATATTTTTTCAAAATTGGCAAGAATTGATGTCATGAAATTAGATTTTGACATCTTTCAATTGCCCAGCCGATTGCTCTGGTTTCATATCCATAATGAATGCACCCATTGCAGATTCTGAGCCAGCCAAATATTTCAATTTTCCTGGGGCTCTACGGACACTTGTTATTTGCCAATGCAACCTCAAGAGATCGCGTCCTTCTCGCACCGGAGCCTGATGCCATGCCGCGATATAGGCCATTTCAATTCCAAATACACCGTCGAGACGTTTCATGACCTCAATCGCAATTGCAGGAAATGCATTGGATGCAGCCTCGGAGAGCTCTGCTAAATCAGCAACAGGAGAAAGTGGTACTACATGGATTTCAAATGGATATCGAGAGGCAAACGGTGTGTATGCGACCCAATGTTCATTCTTAGCAATAATTCGAACTTCATCGCGAAGTTCGCGCGCAACAACTTCATCGAAGAGAACTTTGCCTGTCTTTTGGTGATGTTCACGCGCAACGGAGAGCATCTTTGCAACGCGAGGTGGCAGATATGAGTACGCATAAATCTGACCGTGAGGATGAGCCAGCGTGACGCCAATTTCTTCGCCTCGGTTTTCAAACGGTGCGATGTGGGCAATAAAGGCAAGTTTGGAAAGTTCACGCGTGCGATCTTTCCAAGCCTCAAGCAAGGTACGCACTCTTTGTGGCGATAGAGATTTGAAATCTCCACCGTGATCGGCTGTAAAACAGATGACTTCACACTTTCCAGCAGCATGACCGTTATCGGTATCTGTGCCAACTAGATCAGGAAGAGCAAAGTCGCCATCTGGTGGACGAAGAGATGGTGAACGATTATCAAATACAACTACTTCAAAGTCTTTTTCGGGAACTTCGGTGAGTAAATCACCTGTTGTTGGACACAGTGGGCACAATTCTTTCGGGGGTAAAAATATTCGACCTTGTCGATGAGCAGCCATTGCCACCCACTCGTTTACTAATGGATCAAGGCGTAGCTCGCCGATTCCAGGTTGTTCTTCTTCAGGTCGCTGATCTTGTGCGGTGCGAGTTTGACCGGTGGTGTCGTAATACCGAATAGTGCGACCGTCATTCATGGTGCGATCCGTGCGCACTACGCCAGCTGAAAGTTGAACAATCTCATTCATGATGAACGTACTCTATCGCGTACGCCCTCAAACTCACTCACTTTAATTCTTTATTTGATTCTTACAGCCATCTACAGGGGGCTTCACTGCTGGTTTCTTTGTTGGAGAAGGTGTTGGTGCAGCCCCTTGCAAGACCGTAAAGTCCAACGGGGTTGACACTTCACTATGCGTACCGGATGCATCTGTAAATAAGACACTTCCCAACCAATTTCCAGCGGGAGTACCGTCAATTGAAATCTTCCATGTTCCGCTAGTTTCGCGTGAAATTGTTTGTGTAACGGTAGGAATAGAAAGGTTTAATTCAGAGAAAACATATTTCACAGAACCAGTGACAACTGGAGAATTGTCAGGTCGCTTTACATCAACATTAATAGTTACCTTTTTATTTGATGTGGTTGCAGAATATGAAGTAACCGTGATGGTGGAAGATTCATTGTGCGGCATCTCATCTGCTGCATCAGGTATCCATGATCCTGTAAGTAAACTTTCGAATTTTTCCAGTGTTCCGCCAAATACGTTCAGGTCTAGTCGTGACCCCGGAACTCCATACTTTGGCGCTATCCCGCACGATGTGTACTGCCAGACAGTCCAATTTGCTGAACATTGCGAGGTTGTCCATGAATGGACAAAACAACCACCAGATTTAACATTTGGTTTCGCACCTGGTTTTGCAGGATCAATTGTGTATTGCGCGATCCACAGTGGATATTTTGCTAGCTCTTTATCGCGCTTTAATGAGTTTTCGAGAAAATGTGGAGACGAGTAGATCAGGGGAGTGCGCCCAGTTTTTTCTTTCAAAGTCTTCAAAAAAGTCTTACTCCAGAGAGTTGCATTGGTTCTGGTGGCATATTTCTTGCATGTCTTATTCGAATTTAACTGTATGCATGTATTTTCAATATCTAGAGCGTATGGAAGATCGAGTTCATTAAAGCCACCAATCGAACCAATACGCCAGATCACTTTCTGTGCTTGAACTCTTGCATCACGTTCAATGGCAGCTTTCGTGGTTACATTCGGCAGAATTGCATAGTGATAGAAACCTGTGTGGATTCCTGCTTCTTGCGCACCGTTGCGATCGGTTTTTAAGTATTTAACTGCAAGCTGGTCTGCATCATCACGAGAGTCAGATGCTTTGATCATCACAAAGTCGATTCCAGCCTCGCGCATCTTTACAAAATTAATCTTCTTATTATTTGGATGTTGCCATCTACTGATATCAGCCCCATGAATCTTGCCGCCAGGACCAGAGAACTTGAGATCCGCAGAGTGTGCAGCGGGAAGGTAGAAAGTCGCGGAGAGAAAAACTAGTGACGCGAGAATTGAGGAAATTTTCTTCATTTCTCGACAATCACGACAGTCTCACCGAATACGTCAAAAAAGGTTCCCTGCAATAAAGACCTATGTCGAATTCTTGCCTCTTGGTAATCGTGGCCAGTAGCCAATTTATTGCTATCGCTAAAGTCCAAAGTAAGTCTGCCGTTTTCGAAAGATTCTAGGCGAGCATCAAAATAGGCAATCCACACAACTCGATCGCGTTTTTCTACAAGGTCTAATACTTCGTTCCAGCGCATACGAATTGCAGAGAGTGTAAGCCCGGATGACATGCGGGGAACTTTATCGTAAATGATTACAGGTTACATATTTCAAAGCTTGGGCGCACCGAGCCATTTAAAGTATTCGCCAACCAGTATTACTCGAAGATTTCGTCTCCTATCTGGAGTAATTGATAAATGCTGTGCGATGCGCGCCACAATTTGTTCTACAGATTTCTCTGAGACAAAACGTACTTTGGCAATTTCAGAATTACTTAAGCCCTGAGCCACGAGCTTTAGGGTATCAACTTGAATATTCGTCATCTGTCCCATGAGCAAGAGCTGACTATGTTCATGTTTGGATGAATCAAAATTCACCCATTTCATCTTTGAGCCTTCGATGGCCGCAACCAGTGACTCAGAAATCGCGCGAGTGAGAATGGATATATCCGTCATATTTTCTTTGAAAATTACTTGTGAGCCCGATGGAATGTTTTTTTCGAGAAGTCCAAAAATTCTTAAATCTGGACATGCTGTAGTGATTACTATTCCCAGAGTTGGATCGACTATTCGTATTTTTTGTAATATTCCAACCGATGCTTCACCTGATTGCTCGAGATTTACCAGAACAACTTCAGGGCGCAGAGTGCGAAAGAGATTTTCAGCAATATAGCTATTTCCGGCCTCTCCAACAACGCTAATGCAATGCTGGCGAAGAGAAGCTGCAGTTGTTGCTAATTCGAAGGCGTCATCGTTAACAATGAGAACACGAGCAGTTGGAGCAAGTGTTGTAATCATGTTTAAGAGTAAGCGCGATTACTCAAACGAGATTGGGGGCACCTCTTACTCCTGACAGCGATTACGAGAGAATTTTTCTGATTGCTTCATTGATGTGTTCAATGATTTGCGACGCAGAAATCGGTGCACCTTTAGAAGCAATGAGCGCTGCTTGATTATGGATAAATGCACCTGTTGCAGCTACATGGGCAAGGCGCTCTCGAGAGTTGAGAATTTCAATGTAATTAGTTGCAATGAGCGCTCCGATGATTCCGGCTAAAACATCACCGGTCCCAGCGGTTGCCAAATATGGAGTTGATTCAGGGAGAGAGATTACCAAATCACCTTGAACGACCACTGTTCGAGAACCTTTGAGCAACACAGTGACATCAAAGAGATCTGCGGCTTTCTTTGCCCAAGTAATCGGGTCGGATTCAATCATTTCTGAGCTGACGGTAATAGAACGTCTCGAAAATAGTTTGGAAAGTTCACCTGCATGCGGGGTAATAAGAGTTGGCTGAGCAAGAGTTCCTGCAAGATATAGCGCACCAGCATCGAGAAGTGTTGGAACACTTTGCTTGGATAACAGCGCAAACCATCTATGACGTAAGTACGTTGTGAAGTCGCTGTACTTCTTTTCGTGCACTCCGGAACCAGCAATCCATGCAGTCACTGGACCAGGTTGAACTACTGCTTCAGGGGATTGATGTAAAACCAAGTGCGCTAATCCAGAAGAACTATGAAAGCGAACCATGCCAAGTCCTGTAGCAAGTGCTGCAGATGTTGTGAGTACTGCAGCTCCTGGGTATTGGGCAGAACCAGTGATAACACCGAGAACTCCACGCGAATATTTATGATCTAAATCGCTTGGAATTACGATACATCGAGATGAATCTTTAGCGTTCCATAATTTCTTGGCCATATCGCCAGTCTACGCCTCGAATTTATAACCCAAACCGCGGATTGTGTGAATCAATTTTGGATTAGCAGGATCTTCTTCAATCTTTGAGCGCAA
>WLCS01000025.1 GCA_009705185.1 Actinomycetota bacterium | reverse complement strand
AGTAGTAACAATGCGCGAACTCCTCGACAGCGGAGTCCACTTCGGACACCAGACTCGTCGTTGGAATCCAAAGATGAAGCGTTTTATTTTCACAGAACGCAATGGCATCTACATCATCGACATCCAGCAATCACTAGCACTTATCGATTCTGCTTATGCATTCGTTAAGGACACAGTTGCAAAGGGTGGCCACGTACTTTTCGTGGGAACAAAGAAGCAGGCACACAAGCCAATCATCGATCAAGCAGCTCGCGTTGGAATGCCAACAGTTACAGAGCGCTGGTTAGGTGGAATGCTTACTAACTTCCCAACTGTGTACAAGCGTATTCAACGTCTTAAGGAGCTCGAAGCTCTTGAGACTGCAAACGATCTTTTGCTTACAAAGAAGGAACTTCTCGTCCTTCGCCGTGAGCGCGAAAAACTCTTTAAGAACCTCGACGGTATTCGTCACATGACCAAGTTGCCTTCAGCAATCTGGGTTGTCGATACAAAGAAGGAACACCTTGCAGTGCAGGAAGCTAAGAAGCTTGGAATTCCTGTTATTGCAATCCTCGACACAAACTGCGATCCAGATGAAGTTGATTTCAAGATCCCAGGTAATGATGATGCAATCCGTTCAATTGAACTTCTTACTCGCGTAATCACAGATGCAATTGCAGAGGGCCTTAAGGCTCGCACTGCAGCCGCACCAGCTCCAGTTGCTACAGCGGAAGCTGCAGCTGCTGAAGCACTTGAGAAGGAAATTCTTGAATCAGCATCAACAACTTCTACACCGGAGGCGTAATTAAATTGGCTAACTATTCAGCAGATGATGTAAAGCGTCTTCGCGAAGCAACTGCAGCAGGAATGCTCGATTGCAAGAAGGCACTCGATGAAGCAGACGGTGATTACGACAAGGCTGTTGAAATCATTCGTGTTAAGGGACTCAAAGGAGTCACAAAGCGCGAAGGTCGTTTAACTTCAAATGGTTTGGTTGTTGCAAAGGTTTCAGGCGACCTTGGTGTCATGCTTGAACTCAATTGCGAAACAGACTTCGTTGCAAAGGGCGAGCGTTTTATCGCACTTGGTGATGAACTCGTAGATCACTTGCTCTCATCTAAATCAGCAGATGTCGCAGCATTCCTCTCATCAACTATGGCTAACGGTAAGACTGTTCAGTCAGTGATCGATGAAGGAAATGCAACACTTGGCGAGAAGATTGAAGTTCGCAACGTTGCAGTAATTGAAGGTCCAGTTGGACTCTACCTACACAAGACAAGCCCAGATTTGCCACCTCAGGTTGGCGTCTTGGTTTCACTTGCAAAGGAAGCCGCAGAAGTTGGTAAGGATGTCGCTCAGCACATTGCAGCATTTGCTCCACGTTTCGTTAATCGCGAAGACGTGCCGGCCGATCTCATTGAGACAGAGCGTCGCCTTGCAGAAGAGACAGCTCGCGCAGAAGGAAAGCCAGAAGCTTCTCTTTCAAAGATTATCGAAGGCCGTGTAACTGGATTTGTGAAGGAAGTTTCACTGATCGAGCAGGCTTTCGCTAAGGATGCGAAGAAGACTGTTAAGCAGATTCTCGATGAGGCAGGAACCGCCGTCAAGGCATTCCACCGTTTCCGCGTTGGTCAGTAAACTAGTTCCAAACAGGAATTAAAACAGCGAGCGAAAGGAGCACCAATGCCAGGTTCAAGAGGAACTTATAAGCGGGTGCTCCTTAAGCTTTCTGGAGAAGTTTTCGGTGGCAATAAAGGCATTGGTGTTGATCCCGATGTTCTGCAAGATGTAGCAAAACAAATTGGCGATGTAGTTCGCAGCGGCACTCAGGTCGCAATCGTTGTAGGTGGCGGTAACTTCTTCCGCGGAGCCGAACTTTCCGAACGCGGCATGGAACGCTCACGCGCTGACTACATGGGAATGCTCGGAACGGTAATGAACTGCCTAGCGCTGCAAGATTTTCTTGAAAAAGAAGGCGTTGATACTCGAGTTCAAACAGCCATCACAATGGGACAAGTTGCTGAACCGTATGTTCCACGTCGCGCGATTCGCCACCTTGAAAAGGGCCGCGTAGTTATTTTTGGTGCAGGTGCAGGAATGCCATTCTTTACAACTGACACAGTTGCCGCCCAACGTGCTCTTGAAATTGGAGCAGGTGCACTGTTGCTCGCAAAATCTGGAGTTGATGGCGTGTACAACGCTGATCCTCGCAAAGATTCCAAGGCCACTAAGTACGACACAATTTCTTACGATGAAGTTTTGCAGAAGTCACTTGCTGTGGCCGATGCTGCAGCATTTAGTCTCTGCCGCGAAAACAAGTTACCTATCGTTGTCTTTGACTTGATGACAAATGGAAATATCGGCCGTGCAGTACGCGGTGAAAAGATAGGAACTCTCGTTTCTTAAGCGAGAGCCAACTGGATTTTTGAAGGAATAGAGGAGCAAAAATGGCAGATGTAACCAGCGCACTCGCAGAGGCGACAGAGAAGATGAACAAAGCTGTCGAAGTTGCAAAAGATGATTTCGGCGCTATTCGCACAGGTCGTGCTCACCCAGCGATGTTCAATAAAATCATGGTTGATTACTACGGCACATTTACCTCGCTTTCTCAGTTGGCATCAATTCAGATTCCTGAATCACGTATGGCGATCATCTCTCCATTTGATAAAGGCGCAATGACTTCAATCGAAAAGGCAATCCGTGAATCTGATCTTGGAGTAAATCCAGCATCTGATGGCGCCGTAATCCGCGTGAATTTCCCGCAGCTCACAGAAGAGCGACGCAAGGATTACATCAAGGTTGCAAAGACAAAAGCTGAAGATTCCAAAGTTTCAATGCGAAATATTCGCAGAACAGCTAAAGAATTAATGGAGAAGCTCGAAAAGGATGGCGAGATTGGAAAAGATGATCTCAGCCGCGGCGAGAAAGAACTCGAGAAAATTACTTCAGATCACGTTGCAAAAATTGATGACCTCCTCAAGCACAAGGAGGCTGAACTTCTCGAAGTCTAAAGACTTTTCATGAAGTTTACTTACCGTGTCTGATCTCCACTCGATCAACGAAGCGATTAATAAGCGCGCTGGTCGAAAACTGCTGCCTTCAATTGCGGTCAGTATTTTCCTGATTCTTTTGGTGTGGGTTTCATTGTCGTCATATCGAATCATTTTCGCTGGCATTGTCACTATCGCGGTAATCCTGGGAATTCGCGAATTACATAGAGCTTTTCAGGCAATAAATATTGATATTCCACTGTGGTCGCTGACAACAGCCACCGTTGCTCTCTCAGCTGCAACGTGGTTTGGGGGAGTCTCTGGTTTAACAGTTGCAACTGCGATTGCATTTCCTTGCTTGCTGGTTCTGCTTTTACCTCGTGGCACTGAAAACTTTGTTCGCACAGCTTCGGCATCATCACTTGCACTTATTTACTTACCATTTCTAGCGGGCTTCCTTATTCTTTTGGGTCGCCCTCACAACGGACTTGAACGTGTAATGACATTTGTTGTCTTGGTGGGCTGCAATGACACATTTGCCTACTTAACCGGCGTGCTCTTTGGCAAGCATCCACTTGCACCAAAAATTAGCCCGAAGAAAACAATTGAAGGACTCGTCGGTTCTCTTGTATTTACAGTCATCGGTGGCTCTGTAGCGTTTTACTACATAATGGATTCTGATTGGTGGTTAGGTGCTGCTGCAGGCGTGCTTACAGTATTTACAGCAACTGCCGGAGATCTCATCGAATCCGCATTAAAACGAGATGTCGCAATTAAAGATATGGGAAGCCTGCTTCCAGGTCACGGCGGCATCATGGATCGCCTTGATTCAGTTCTCTTTGCAGCACCTGCCTTGTGGCTCGCACTAGAAATCGTGCGACGTGCGCAAGATTCAGGTTTGCTATGACAACTAATTCAGAACTTAAATTAGTATTTGATGAACCAGTCCAGCGCAAGAAAGCTCCAAAACATCTTGCTGATTTTTCTCCTGCAGAACGTAAAGCATTTGCCAAAGATTTAGGTTTTCAGCCATTTCGCGCAGCACAGGTTGCTACTCATTACTTCACACATCTTTCAAATAACCCTGATGACTGGACAGATATTCCTGCTGCAGAACGCCAATCAATTGCCGAGGCACTTACTCCAAAGTTGATTGAACTTGTCACCACCCGTACAACCGATGGTGGGATGACACGTAAAGATTTATGGAAGTTGCACGACGGCGTGCTCGTCGAGTCGGTATTAATGCGTTATTCAGATCGCACGACAGTATGTATTTCATCTCAAGCAGGTTGTGGAATGAATTGCCCATTCTGCGCTACTGGCCAAGCAGGTCTTACTCGAAACTTATCGGCTGGCGAAATTACTGATCAGATCGTTGCTGCTGCGCGTGCATGCGCCGAAGGAGAAATGCCTGGCGGGCCAACTCGACTTTCAAATATCGTATTTATGGGAATGGGCGAACCGCTTGCAAACTACAACGCAGTAGTGCGCACCTTGCACAACATCACAGACCCAAATCCAGATGGACTTGGAATCTCTGCCCGATCAGTTGTTGTTTCTACCGTTGGTCTCGTTCCCGGAATCGAAAAACTTATGGATGAAGGAATCAACTGCACTCTGGCGGTCTCACTTCATACCCCGGATGACGAACTCCGTGATTCATTGGTACCAATTAATAATCGTTTTAAGGTACGCGAAGTTCTTGCCGCTGCCGATGCCTATGAGAAGAAGACAGGACGCAGATATTCGATTGAGTACGCACTCATTCGCGATATTAACGACCAGTCATGGCGTTCAGATTTACTGGGCAGGCTTTTGAAAAACCGAAATGCACACGTCAATTTGATTCCATTAAATCCAACTCCGGGTTCAAAGTGGACCGCATCTCGCCGAGAAGACGAGTCAGAGTTCGTCCGCATCCTTGAGTCGTATGGGGTGCCCGTCACTGTGCGCGATACTCGTGGTCGCGAAATCGATGGGGCTTGCGGGCAATTAGCTGCTAGTGAAAAAGAAAACAATTAACTAGTATCAGTTCCATGACATCACATGTGGATCTAAAAGAAATAGCAGCGGCATATGAAGCAGCAAGTCAGTATTTTCTCAATCTTGCACGAGGGATAACTCCAGATCTATTGGATGTCCATGCAGAAAATGAATGGTCTGCACGTCAATGTATTCATCACATGGCAGATTCAGAAGCACAGTCGTATGCACGTTTGCGCCGATTAGTTGCAGAGCCAGAGGGATCAATCATTCAAGGTTACGACGAAGCAGCATGGGCCAATGAACCCAAGTTGGCTTATGCAGATGGAGCCGTTGAGAATTCGATCGCAGTGTATGCAGCAGTGCGCGCTAGTTCTTTAGACATTATTAAGCGGTTAGAAGAGAGTGATCTTGAAAAAGCTGGCGAGCACACTGAATCCGGCAAGTATTCAATTGCTGCTTGGTTAGAGAATTACACAAAGCATCCATATGACCACGGTGATCAAATGGTGCGCGCTACGAAGGGTCAGGCATAAGCATGAAGAAGCTTCAGAATTTCATTAATGGAAAATCAGTAGACAGCGCTTCTGGCGAAACTACAACTCTGATTAATCCCGCTACTGGTGAAGCATTTGCGACCGCACCACAATCAAATGCGGCAGATGTGGATAAGGCGATGAAAGCAGCTAGTGACGCCTTTGTTGATTGGCGCGATTCCACACCATCAGAGCGTCAACGCGCTTTGCTCAAGATTGCCGACGCAATCGAAGCTCGCGCAGATGAATTTGTTGCAATCGAATCAGAGAACTGCGGAAAACCAGTCGGCCTTACTGCCTCTGAAGAAGTTCCACCGATGGTGGATCAGATTCGTTTCTTTGCAGGTGCTGCGCGCAATCTCGAAGGAAAGTCAGCAGGCGAATACATGCGCGGAATGACTTCATTTGTTCGCCGTGAGCCTATTGGCGTGTGCGCGCAAGTGACTCCTTGGAATTATCCAATGATGATGGCCGTGTGGAAGTGGGCCCCAGCTATTGCAGCTGGAAACACAGTTGTTCTCAAGCCAAGTGATACAACTCCCGCATCAACTGTATTTATGGCGCAGATTATGAGCGAGTTTTTACCTGATGGTGTCATCAATGTAATCACCGGAGAACGCGAAACAGGTGCGGCTCTTGTTGATCATGCAACACCAGCAATGGTGTCAATTACAGGTTCTGTTCGAGCAGGAATGGAAGTTGCGGGCGCTGCTGCAAAATCTTTAAAGCGCGTTCATCTAGAACTCGGTGGCAAAGCTCCTGTTGTTGTCTTTAATGATGCAGATCTCGCTGCAGCAGCAGAGGGTATTGCCATCGCAGGATTTTTTAACGCTGGTCAAGATTGCACAGCGGCAACTCGCGTCTTAGTTCAAGCCGGCGTGTATGACGAGATGGTAAAACTTCTTGCCGCGCAAGCGAGTGAAAACATCGCAATGGGTATGCCGTCAGAAGATGTTCTTGTCGGTCCAGTCAACAACAAGAGTCAGTTCGAACGTGTCAGCGGATTCATTTCTCGGACACCATCACATGCGCGAATCGTTGCAGGTGGTGCTCCAACAAATATGCCGGGATACTTCATCACTCCTACTGTCATTGCCGATCTCAAGCAGAGCGATGAACTTATTCAATCTGAGATCTTCGGACCAGTGATTACTATCCAGAAATTTAGCGATGAAGCAGAAGCAGTAGCGATGGCTAATGGCGTCGACTACGGCTTGGCCTCTTCTGTCTGGACCAAGGACCACGGGCGCGCGATGCGAATGGCCAAGGCCTTCGACTTCGGCTGCGTCTGGATTAACACTCATATTCCTCTCGTGGCTGAGATGCCACATGGTGGATACAAGCGCAGTGGGTACGGCAAAGATCTCTCCAGCTACGGCTTCGAGGATTACACCCGTATCAAGCACGTGATGAGCAATATCAACGCCTAAAACAATCCTAAATCACAGCAAAAAAAGTTGGATTTAGGTTTGGCTCAGGGGGCTAGAAAGTCCATAATGAGCCCAGCAAAACCGTCCCTTATTCCGGCAATTTAAAAGGAGCCTCACAATGGCTAAGAAGTCTCTCTCTCCAGAAGCACGATCAATTATCAATTCAAAAGTTTCACGTCGTGCTGTCTTAGCCGGCGCTGGTGCAGTTGCTGGTGCAAGTGCGCTCGCTGCATGTGGTTCAGGTGGAAGTTCTGGATCTGCAAAAAATACAGTTCGTTGGGGCAACTGGCCTCTCTACCTTGATGTTGATGACTCAGGTAAGAACTACCCAACACTTCAAGCATTTACAAAAGAGACATCGATTGATGTTAAGTACTTCGAGGATTACAACGACAACGATGAATTCTTTGGAAAAGTACAGGCACAACTTAAGCTTAAGAAAGATATTGGTTACGACCTTGTGTGCCCAACTGACTGGATGGCTGCGCGTTGGATTCGTCTTGGTTACACACAGAAATTTGATTCAGCAAATATTCCAAATAAGTCGAACATTCTCGACACACTTGCAAGCCCCTCATTTGATCCTAAGCGTGAAAGTTCATTGACATGGCAAGGCATCATGGGCGGATTTGGCTGGAATACTCAGAAGAATCCAAAGGGTGTTCGCACACTTGATGATCTCTTTGCACCACAGAACAAAGGAAAGATTGTTGTTCTCTCTGAAATGCGCGACACAATCGGAATCATTTTGCGCTCACAAGGTGTCAGCCTTGCAACAGTGACTGAAGATCAATTCATGAATGCTGTCGACTTCCTTGCAAAGAAGATTGCAGATGGTTGGATTCGCGGAGTTAAGGGCAACGAATATGCAGAAGATCTCACATCCGGAGATGCAACTGCAGTCATTGGTTGGTCTGGAGATATGTTTATCTTGAAGTCAGAAAACGAAGGAAAGTTTGACTTCGCAATTCCAGAATCAGGCGGAACAATTTCTGGCGATAACATGATGATCCCATCAACTGTTACTGCTGAAGCTAAAGCCAACACCGAAAAACTCATCAATTACTACTATGACCCAGCAGTGGCTGCAGAAGTTGCTGCTTATGTGAACTATGTATGCCCGGTAAAGGGTGCTCAAGCTGAGATGGAAAAGATTGATCCTAAGCTTGCAGCTAGTGAGTTCATCTTCCCAAGTGCCAAGACAATGGCAAACCTTTCTGTATTCCGTGCTCTTACTCCTGCAGAAGAGACTAAGTGGACAGAAGCGTTCCAGAAGGCGGCCGGCAACTAAGTGTCAGACGTTGCAAGCTCTGCACGTGGAGATCTCAAACTTACAAACATTACGAAGTCATATGGTGATTTCACTGCTGTAAATGATTTGTCACTTGTCATTCCTGAGGGTTCGTTCTTCGCACTACTTGGACCTTCAGGATGCGGTAAGACAACAACTCTTCGAATGATTGCTGGCCTTGAAGAACCAACTCAAGGAAAAATCTCGTTGGGTTCAACGGACATCACTGATACAAAACCATATCAACGTCCAATCAATACAGTTTTTCAGAACTATGCACTTTTCCCACATTTGACCATCTTTGAAAACATTGCATTCGGCCTTCGCCGTCGCGGAATAAAAGATGTTGATGATGCTGTAAACAAAGCGTTAGATCTTGTTGAACTTCCACACCTTGCCCAGCGCAAGCCAACCCAGCTATCAGGTGGACAGCAGCAACGTATTGCACTTGCACGCGCAATTGTGAATCGTCCAGCGCTGCTTTTACTTGATGAACCTCTAGGCGCCCTTGATCTCAAGCTACGTCGCCAGATGCAGATTGAACTCAAGTGGATTCAAAAAGAAGTTGGAATCACTTTCGTTCACGTTACTCACGATCAGGAAGAAGCCATGACAATGGCAGACACCATCGCGGTGATGAACGAAGGCGAAATTGAGCAGATGGGATCACCTGCAGAGCTATACGACAACCCAAAAACTGCATTCGTTGCAAACTTCCTTGGTCAGTCAAACCTCATTAAGGGATCGATTACAGGCACTGATGGAAATAACCACATTGTTGATCTTTTTGGACAGAAAATTTCATTGCAGAAAGATCGCTCACACGCCGTAGATAACTCAATTCTTGCTGGTATTCGCCCAGAGAAGTTCCGCATTTCTCGTTTGGAAACTTCAACATCTGGCAACATTCTCAGCGGTGGAAAAGTTGAAGACGTTTCTTACATCGGCGTTTCAACTCAATACCAAGTGATGATGCCATGGGGACAAGAACTTATGGTCTTCGAGCAAAATGATGATGGCGTTGCACCATTTAGTGTTGGCGAAAGCGTCAATATTTCTTGGGAACCTGTCTTCACCTTTGCTCTTCGTGGAGACGAAGATGCTGAAGCAGGCACTGAAGTAAGTCCCGATGAGGATCTAGACGAAGAATGAGAAAAATTGGCACGCCTTATCTCCTGTTAATTCCAGGAATGGGGTTCCTCTTTACCTTCTTTCTACTTCCAATTTTTAACCTTGCACAAACCTCGACACAGACTCCTCAAGGCGGGGGAGATACCGGGCAATACGAGCAAACGTTCCGCTTTGCTAACTATGTCGATGCATTTGTAGAAAATAAAGAACAGTTTGGTCGCTCTTTCCTTTATGCACTTATCACAACAATTTTGGCACTCGCGATTGCTTACCCACTTGCTTACGCCATTGCTTTCAAAGGTGGCAGACTCAAGAATGTCATGCTCGTACTTGTTGTCGCTCCTTTTTTCGTTTCGTTCCTATTGCGCACAATCGCCTGGAAGCAAATTTTGGGTGAAGAAGGTTTTGTAGTCCCTACTCTTCGTTCTCTTCATATAATTTCTGAAAGTACGACTCTGACATCTAGCGCTTTCGCGGTAGTTGCAGGAATGACTTATAACTTCTTGCCATTTATGACACTGCCACTTTATGCATCAATTGATCGCATCGATCCACGCACACTCGAAGCCTCCGGT
>WLCS01000024.1 GCA_009705185.1 Actinomycetota bacterium | reverse complement strand
TACATGAATAAGAAGATCGTAAGCGGCTTCGCAATTGCCGCTGCTGCAACTCTTGCACTTGGTGCAGTTGCAACAGCACCAGCGAACGCAGCTACAAAGACAGTAAAACTTGCATACCAAGGTCCACTTACAGGTGGCGCTGCTGCACTAGGTCAGGATCAGATTCCAGGTGCTATCTGGGCTATTGATCAGTACAACCGCACAAACCCAGCAGTAAAGATTGAACTCGTTAAGGCTGATGCGCAGTGCGACGGAACAGTTGCAGCGAACATTGCTCCAGGAGTTGCAGCAGATAAGAAGATTATCGGCGTTATCGGAACAGCATGTTCAGGTGAAGCTCGTAACTCATTCCCTGCTTACAAGGCTGCAGGTCTCACAATGGTTGCTCCATCAGCATCTGCTGTTGACCTTACAAACCGTAAGGCGAAGTCAAACGGCTTCCCAATCTTCCACCGCGTCGTTGCTAACGACTCATTCCAGGGTCCAGCACTTGCTCGCTACGCAGCAAGCGGCGTTTCATCACCTAAGTACTACTTAGTTGACGACCAATCACCATACGGTCAGCCACTTATCAAGCAGGACGTAACACCAACTGCTAAGAAGCTAGGCACAATCGTTGGAACAGATTCAGTTGCTCAGAAGACTTCAGACTGGTCATCAGTTGTTGCAAAGATCAAGTCATCTGGTGCAAACATCGTTATCTTCGGTGGTTACGACTATGACGCAGGCCCATTCGTTAAGGCTCTTAAGGCCGGCGGATACACAGGCGTCTTCGGTGGCGGCGACGGAATCAACACATCTGATTTCGTAAAGCTTGCTGGCGGAAAGTCAATTGCTGAAGGCGTTCGTATGACTGCTGCTTCAGTTCCTTTCGCTACATTGCTTACATCAGCCCAGCTTGCTGACTTCACAAAGGTAACTGGAATCAAGGTTCCAGGACTTTATGCTGAAACAGCATGGACAGCTGCAAACGTATTCATCCAGTGCATCAAGGCTGGAAAGATTACTCGTTCAGCAATCCAGGTATGTGTGAACTCAGGTTCATTCACAGCTGCTGACGGTTCAAAGTTCAAGTTTGACCGTTACGGTGACCCAACAACAGCAGCTGCTGTTGGTGGTTGGATCGTTAAAGATGGCGAAATCGTTTACGACAAGGTTGCTTAATAACTTCCTTATCTAGATTCGCTGTAAATATGTAGTAAACGTGGCCACTTCCAATTAATTTTGGAGGTGGCCACGTTGCACAATCTTCATCACTGACAGATGGGTACACATGAATTTTTCGGTTATCGGTAGCCAGTTCTGGTCACTTGCATTTCAAGGGCTAGCACTTGGACTTATTTATTCTCTTGTCTCACTTGGGTACACCATGGTGTACGGAGTTCTGAGACTCATCAACTTTGCCAACTCAGAAGTATTTATGGTTGGAACATTCTCTGTTTTATATTTGCAGGTCTATATTCTCGGAATTCCTATCGGGGATCCAGCACTTCATGGCGTAAAGCTCATTGCTTATCTGGCTATTTCATTGATTGGCTCAATGGTGGTCTGTGCACTTCTCGCCATTTTGGTCGAACTCGTGGCATATCGACGACTTCGTGCACGCGGTGCTAACAGACTCGCATCTTTGATTTCTGCAATTGGTGTGTCTATCGCACTCCTTGAAGGTTTCAGCATGCTCACTGGTGCTCGTGGAAAGATTGCACCTCGTCTACTTGATAAGTGGAGCTTTGGTGAAGTCGCTGGTGCAAACTTTAGAATCGATCAAGTGATGGCAATTGTTATGCCAATCATTATCTTCTTCCTCTTGGACCAGTTTGTGACTAAGTCGCGTCTTGGAAAATCTATCCGCGCGGTATCAATGTCTGAAGAAAACTCTAAATTGATGGGCATCGATATCAATCGAGTCATCACGCTGACATTCTGCATTGGTGGACTTACCACTGGCGCTGCAGCATTTCTTTACACAACCGTGTACGAGAACACAGTATTTAACGTGGGATTTAATATGGGTATCGCAGCATTTACCGCTGCTGTTCTAGGTGGAATTGGAAACCTTCGTGGTGCGTTTTATGGCGGACTAGCACTTGGAATGCTTGAGCAATTTGCTTCAGCGATTCTTGGGTCTCAATGGAAATCAATCACCGTATTCGTTGTTCTTGTTGTAATCCTTCTATTTAAGCCTAACGGTCTCTTTGGTGAAGCCGTTCAGCAGACAAGGACTTGATCATGAGCAAGCTAAAGAATTTCAATCTTCGTGACTTCGGCGCTGGGATTTGGGCTGGTTGGAATCGACCAACCCGCACAATTTTTGTACTTGCATTCATTTCACTCATCGCATTGCTTCCTTTTGCAGAGAGCTGGGGGCCAACTAGTTTTCTGAATACTCCAATTACTTCCTTCCAAAATGTTCTTGTCTATCCAGTGGGCATGTTTGTGCTCATGGCTCTCGGACTTAACATCGTGGTCGGTAAATCAGGACTTCTTGATTTAGGTTATGTGGCCTTCTTTGCAATTGGCGCTTATAGCCAAGCAATTCTTTCAACGTTCTATGGTTGGAACACTTGGGAAGTACTTCCATTCGGAATCGGATTTGCAATGCTCTCAGGAGTGATTCTGGGTCTGCCTGCACTTCGTCTTCGTGGAGATTACCTAGCAATTATTACTTTGGGTTTCGGTGAAATCGTACGAATCGTTGCACTTAACCTGACAGTGACAGGAGGCCCTAGCGGAGTTGCTGGTATTCCAAATCCACCAGGATTCTTTGGTCTCAAATTCGACATCATGAATCCGCAGAATTTCTTCTGGGTAGTTCTTGCGCTGATCTTGCTGACCATTTGGATGATTCGTCGCTTTACAGTGCGCCGCCCAGGTCGCGCATGGGAAGCAATTCGCCAAGATGAAGATGTTGCATCGCTTATGGGCGTTAATACTCTTGTCTACAAATTGTGGTCATTCGTTATTGGCGCTGCTGTCGGTGGCGCAGCGGGTGTGATCTTCGCATCCAAGGTAATGGTGATTTCACCAGATATGTTCAAATTCGATGTATCAATTCTTATTCTTGCTTGCGTTGTATTTGGTGGAATTGGAAACATTTGGGGCGTTGCACTCGGTGCAGCAATCCTTGCCTATCTTCCAGAACGTATTCGATTCTTAGCAGATTCACGTCAGCTCGTATTTGGTCTTGTTCTCATCTTGATGATGAACTTGCGACCAGATGGACTTTTGCCACGTAAGAAACGTGAAAAAATTACAGAGAAGGGTTCAAAGTAAATGTCAAAGAAACTTCTTGAACTCAAGAACGTCACGATTAAGTTCGGTGGTGTAACAGCTCTTAATGAAGTCAATTTCCACGTTAATGAAGGCGAAATTTGCGCACTCATTGGACCTAACGGTGCGGGAAAGACAACAGTCTTTAACGTAGTCACTGGCGTCTACCCAATTACTTCGGGAGAAATTGTTTTTGATGGCCAAAACCTCAAGGGCAAGAAGCGTCACCACATCGTCAAGGCAGGACTTGCCCGCACATTCCAGAATGTACGTCTCTTTGGAGATATGACAGCTCTTGAAAATGTCATCACTGCAACAGATGTACATAAGAAGACCGGACTCGTCCGCGCGCTTCTTGGAACACCGCTTAATCGTCGCGAAGAGAAGGAAAGCAAGGCTCGTGCACATGAGCTCTTAGCTTTGATGGGCATTGACCATCGCTCTGACCAACTTGCAAAGAATCTTCCTTACGGAGATCAGCGACGCCTAGAAATTGCTCGCGCACTTGGTACAGAACCAAAGCTGCTTTTGCTTGATGAACCAGCTGCTGGTTTTAACCCTGCAGAAAAGGTAGAGCTTGCAAATCTCATTAAGAAGATTCGCGATAAGGGATACACCGTGCTTCTCATCGAACACGATATGTCTTTGATTATGGGAATCTCAGATCGTGTTGCAGTTCTCGACTTCGGTCAGAAGATTGCTGATGATCTTCCTTCAGTAGTACAAAACGACCCTCGAGTAATCGAGGCTTACCTAGGAGTGCCTGCAGATGCGTCTTGAAATTAAAGATCTTCGTGTTCACTACGGCAAGATTGAAGCGATTAAAGGCGTTTCCGTTGTTGTTAACCAAGGTGAGATCGTCACACTTATCGGTGCTAACGGTGCGGGTAAGACAACAATTCTTAAGACCATCTCCGGTCTTCGCCCAGTATCAAGTGGATCAATCACATTCGACGGCCAGGACATTAACAAGATTCCTGCGCACAAGCGTGTAGATCTTGGAATTTCACAAGTTCCAGAAGGTCGCGGAATTTTCCCTGGTATGACAGTTCTTGAAAATCTTGAAATGGGTAAGTTCAATCGCAAAGATCGCAAAGCAGAGATGGATGAAGATCTAGAGCGCGTGTACACACTCTTTCCACGTTTGAAAGAACGCGCACACCAAGCTGGCGGAACACTTTCAGGCGGAGAACAGCAGATGCTGGCTATGGGTCGCGCACTTATGGCACGTCCAAAAGTCCTTCTTCTTGATGAGCCATCAATGGGTCTTGCACCTCAGATGATTGCAAATATCTTCCGCATCATCACAGAGATCAACAAGCAGGGTGTAACAATTCTTCTTGTCGAGCAAAATGCACAGCAGGCGCTTCAACGTGCACATCGTGCTTACATTCTCGAAACTGGAAACGTGACAAAGGAAGCAGCTGCTGCTGACTTACTTAACGATCCTGCAGTGCGTGAGGCTTACCTTGGAACAGGTGCTCACTAATTCCTGTTACGGGAATAGTAATTAAGGATTCAAAATGAGGCAGGTTATGCGAGCAGTACAAGTTCGCTGACCTGCCTCGTTTGTTATTACGATCTCATAAACACATAAAGTGCGACCCAATGAAATTGGTGTTGCAACTGCTGTGACATATCCGCTTGTCGCAGACTTGTGATGAGTTGCGTTGATATCGACGCCAACAATTTTGCGATCCGGGCCAGCATGAAGTTGAGTGCCTATTGATCCAAGTGATTCGGCGAGTACAACATTGGCGCCGCCATGGAGCAGACCAATAGGTTGAGTATTTCCTTCTACTGGCATACGTGCCACGAGTCGCTCGGGGGAGACTTCCAACATTTCGATACCCATCTTGATATCGAGGGCTCCCTGGCCACGTTCTTTAATGATTGCTAAGTAATCTGGCTGCGTCATAGTTCGAAATAGTAACTTGTTACCTAAGATGAGCGCCATGTCTTCACCGAAGCGTCTTCTGCTCATTGATGGCCATTCGATGGCATATCGAGCATTCTTCGCTCTTCCCGCTGAGAATTTCACTACTGCTCAAGGTCAGCACACCAACGCGATTTATGGCTTTGCCACGATGCTGATCTCGCTGTTAAAGGAAGAAAAACCCACCCATGTGGCCGTGGCTTTCGATGTTTCGCGCAAGACATTCCGCACTGAAATTTTCCCGGATTACAAAGCAAATCGAGCTAAGACTCCCGATGAGTTCAGATCGCAGATGTCATTTCTGCACGAGCTTGTGAAGGGATTTGGAATCCGTCAATTTGAAATTGAAGGTTTCGAGGCAGACGATGTGATTGCAACAATAACCAAGCGCGCCGAGAAAGAAGGAGCGCATGTACTTATTTGTACAGGTGATCGAGATAGTTTTCAGTTAGTCAGCGAAAACACGACTGTGCTTTATCCAAAACGTGGGGTCAGCGAGATGGCGCGAATGACTCCCGAGGCAGTACAAGAAAAGTACGGAATGTCGCCTGCGCAGTATCCAGATTTTGCAGCTTTGCGTGGAGATCCCAGTGATAACTTGCCTTCGATCCCAGGCGTAGGCGAAAAAACTGCCTCTAAGTGGGTTGTTGAATACGGATCTCTCACAGAACTCATTGCGCAGAAAGAAAAGGTTTCTGGAAAAGTTGGAGATGCTCTACGTGCACACATTGATAACGTTGTAAGAAATCGAGAGCTCACGCAGTTGATTCACGATGCTCCAGTCGAATTCACTGTTGATGATCTAGCGTGGGCGGGAGTCGCGGAGTCGGATCTGGCAGATCTTTTCGAACAATTGGAATTTAGAACGCTGAAAGATCGATTAAAAGTAATTTCATCTGGTGCGGCTCCAACATCGAAGAAGAGTAAAGAAAAGAGCGAACCCGAGTTTTCACTTTTCGGTTCGGATATCGATTCCAGTGTGATTACTCCTGAAGAGTTAGATGCGAAAATAGGATCACACACAGGTGATATTTCAATCGCGTTCGAATTAGTTGATGACACTGTTCATCGCTACGCCGTCGCACTTTCGAAAACATCCGCATTTTTAGTTCATTCCTCTGTTATGGGTTCATGGGCGCAAGATGCATCAGTGTTAAAGATTGCACACGATGCGAAAGCAATGGCTCGCGAGAACGGATTAGTCGGAGTTTCTTTTGATACTTCGCTGGCGGCATATTTGGTCAACCCTGGTGTGCGCGCACAAGAGGTCTCAGATTTGTTGGAACGTTGGGGCGATGGAAGCCAACTTGATCAATCCTCGCCAGAACAAAAGTTACTCACAACAGCTTGTGCACTTTTTGGACTTCGAGATTCACTGACAAAAGAGCTCAGCGACCGTGGATTGTCAAAGCTGTATAACGAATTGGAACTTCCTATCGCAGAGCTGCTAGCTCTCATGGAAAACCGTGGAATCACTGTTGATAAAAAGGAACTTGAGAAACTTTCAACGTTTTTTGACGCCGAGGTAGCAAGAGAGACCAAAGTGGCACATGATGCCGCAGGTCATGAATTTAATGTTGGGTCTCCGAAACAACTTCAGGTTGTGCTCTTTGACGAATTAGGACTACCCAAGACTAAGAAAATTAAAACGGGATATACAACAGATGCCGATGCTCTCAATTGGCTTTTTGAAAAGACATCCCACCCAGTATTGGCTGCGCTCTTACGTATTCGAGAGACAAAGAAACTTGCCACAACAATCGAAGGCCTGCTCGTTGAAATTAAGAAGGATAAGAGGATTCACACCCACTTTGCGCAGACAGTTGCAGCAACAGGGCGCCTATCTTCAGTTGGACCTAATTTGCAGAACATCCCGGTGCGCACCGAGGAGGGTCGCAAAATCCGTGGCTGTTTTATTGCAGGTGCTGGGTACGACTCATTACTCACCGCTGATTACAGCCAAATCGAAATGCGCATCATGGCCCATTTATCAGATGACAAACATTTGCTCGCAGCTTTTGAATCCGGGGAAGATCTCCATGCGACAGTTGCCGCAGAAGTTTTCGGTGTAAAGCCGGCAGATGTTGATCCAGAGATGCGCAGGCAAATCAAAGCCATGTCATACGGTCTTGCCTACGGATTAAGTTCATATGGTCTTGCTGCCCAATTGGATCTCACACCACCTGCTGCGCAAGATTTGATGGATCGCTATTTCGAACGATTTGGCGGTATTCGTGATTATCTTAAGACCGTTGTAGAAGATGCACGAAAAGTTGGATACACAGAAACTGTTATGGGTCGCAGGCGTTATCTACCCGATTTGCTTCACGATAATCGTCAACGCAGAGAAGTTGCAGAGCGGATGGCGCTGAATGCACCTATTCAAGGTTCAGCTGCGGACATCATTAAGCAAGCGATGCTCAATGTGCAGCGCGCACTTGTAGCCGGTAGCTATAAGTCACGATTGCTCCTGCAGGTACACGATGAATTAATTTTAGAAGTGGTATCCGGCGAAGTTGAAAAAGTTTCGGAACTTGTTCGAGTGCAAATGGGAAATGCGTATCCGTTACGTGCGCCGCTAGATGTATCTGTGGGTATTGGAAAGAGTTGGAACGAGGCCGCTCACTAACGGGTTGTGGGGGAGTTATCTTCCATGGCAGCTAAATCTTCTTCATCGGTAGGAATTCGATCTGCAGGTGCCAAAAGTTTTTTGCCAATCCCCAAAATGATGTAACCGATTCCGATTGATGTAGTAGTTATCGCAAGGGCAAACGATGGTGAAATTTTCTCCGAAATAACTCCACCAGCGACAGAACCCATCGACATCAATGTTCCTTCTACCGTCCACAACCAACCCATCATCGCGGTGGGCGAACCTTGTGGGCGGATTGCTTCCATGACTTCCCAATAGAAAACTTGAATCGCGCCTCCTACTAAACCAAGGAATGCGCCCGCGATAATCATCGACCAACCCGGATAGGTGAATGCAATTGGAATAGAAACTAAGAACCAGACTAAATATGTGCGTCGCATTGCGCGCAGAGAAGAGGTTCTTTTAGATACTAAACCTGCCAGCAATCCGCCGACAATGTTTGAAACACCCATTGCGGTAAAAATCCATGCAGTGAGGTGTGGAACTTTTTCGATAGTTGTAAATGCTGGGACAGCAACATCGAAAACACCCCAGCCGAAACCGATGAAGCAACCTTCAATCATCAGCAGTTGCAAAGGTTTATGTCTCCACAGTGGAATGTGGTTTGCAGCTTTTTTCTCCGGAATCCAACTACGCGAAACTTTTGTTATGGCAAGTGAACCACCACCAATAAGCATCAAAATGGCGCACGCATTTAGTGGTAAACCTGGATGACTCGAAAGTGCCAAGGAAGTCGCAATAACTGGTCCTACAACACCTGCGGCACTCATGATTGCTGTATCAACTGCATACGCCGTGCGCAGGAAATTATCGGGTACAACAATTTTCCATAACGGTCTGATAGATAAATTAATTGGGGGAGCGCTTAAGCCCATAACGAATGCAAGTACCAGCATCTGAGTTTTTGAATGTGAGACATTGAGCGCAACTGCAAGTGCGGCATAACCGGGAACCATGATTCTTAGTGGCCATGCTTGTCCAAACTTATCCATGATCGATCCACGAATTCCAGCAGTCATCGAACCCGCAGCCGCATTTAAGCCAATAGCTAATCCGGCTATAGAAATAGATTGTGTGGATTGTTCAACCTTAAAAAATATTGCGAGTGAAACCATTCCGTATGCAACGCGAGCTGGAAAGCAGGCAAGAACTAAGACCCAGACATTGGGGATTGAAAAAAGTTCTCGGTATCTCTTCATTGCACTCGGATTCTATTCCCCGGTAAGGATTTCTATGCGTGGATTTGCCTGTAATTCACCCTCACCCGTACCCTAGGCCAGTCCTATCCCTACTACTTTCTATCCCTACGGAGCATCTTGACTACACAAATTGCAGTAAATGACATTGGTTCAGCGGAAGATTTCTTAGCCGCAATTGAAGGAACAATCAGAAATTTCAGTGACGGAGATTTAGTCACAGGTACAGTTGTACAAATTGATCGCGAGGAAGTTCTCCTTGATGTCGGTTACAAGACAGAAGGCGTTATTCCATCACGCGAACTTTCCATTCGTCATGATGCAGATCCAAACGACATTGTTAAGGTCGGAGATCGCGTAGAAGCTTTAGTTCTTCAGAAGGAAGATAAAGAAGGTCGCCTCATCCTTTCTAAGAAGCGTGCACAGTACGAGCGTGCTTGGGGAGAAATCGAAGGCAAGAAAGAGCGCGACGAAGTCGTTATCGGAACAGTTATTGAAGTTGTTAAGGGTGGTCTTATCGTTGACATCGGTCTTCGGGGATTCTTGCCTGCATCACTTGTTGAAATGCGTCGCGTTCGCGATTTAACTCCTTACATTGGCAAGCAGGTTGAAGCTCGCATCATCGAACTTGATAAGAACCGTAACAACGTTGTTCTTTCACGTCGTGCTTTCCTAGAGCAGACTCAGTCACAGTCACGTACAGAATTCCTTAACCAGCTACAAAAGGGTCAAGTACGCACTGGTGTTGTTTCATCAATCGTAAACTTCGGTGCATTCGTTGATCTTGGTGGCGTAGACGGTCTCGTTCACGTGTCAGAGCTTTCATGGAAGCACATCGATCACCCAGGTGAAGTTGTTGAAGTTGGCGACGAAGTTACTGTTGAAGTTCTCGAAGTTGATTTTGAACGTGAGCGCGTCTCACTTTCACTTAAGGCAACACAAGAAGATCCTTGGCAGGCATTTGCTCGCACTCACACAATCAACACAGTTGTGCCAGGTGTAGTGACAAAGCT
>WLCS01000023.1 GCA_009705185.1 Actinomycetota bacterium | reverse complement strand
CGTTCTTCTTTAGATTCACCAATTTCAGAGACGAGTGAATCCCAATCACCACCAGTAACAGAGAAGACTGTGCCTTCAGTAGTTTCGCGTGAAGATGCGTATGGATCGAAAGTTGCTGTCACTGGTAGCTCCGACGATTTGAAGGTGCAGGTGTTGTTGCACCTTTGTACTCAACTGAAATTCCACCGAGTGGGTAGTCCTTACGTTGTGGGTGTCCATCCCAGTCATCTGGCATCAAGATGCGAGTAAGGCCAGGGTGACCATCAAAAATAATTCCGAACATGTCGAAAGTTTCACGTTCATGCCAGTTATTTCCTGCCCACACTTCAACGACTGAAGGAATATGCGGATCAAGATCAGATGTTGCAACTTCTAAACGCACTCGTTGATTTTTAGTTAATGAAAGTAGTGGGTAGAGCGCAACAAGTTCTGCACCTGTGCGATCTGGATAGTGAACACCAGAGACTCCCATGCACATTTCAAACTTCAACTTGTCGCGAAGAATAAACGCAACTTCTAGCAAACGAGATTTCTTAACGTGCAAAGTCAGTTCACCGCGATCTACAACAACGCGAGTAATTGCATCTGCAAAATCAGGATATGCACGTTCTAAATCATCTGCAACGTCATCGAAATATCCTCCGTATGGACGTTCAGTGGAGCCAGTTGATGCCGCTGTGCGAACAAGGCCGCCGTACCCTGAGGTATCTCCGGTGCCTTGGGCGCCGAACATACCGGTCTGCTCTGTGCTCATTTACGCCAGCAATCCCTTCATTTGGATTGTTGGCTTCGCGTTGAGAGCTGCGAGTTCAACTTCTTTGATAACCGCTTCCCGATTAGGACCAAGCTTTGTATCGCTAATAAGAGTGTGTAGCTTGATGATTGCATCCATCAACTGTTCTGGACGTGGTGGGCAACCTGGAAGATAAATATCTACTGGTACAACGTGATCAACACCTTGCACGATTGCATAGTTGTTAAACATTCCACCAGAAGATGCACATGCACCCATTGAGATAACCCACTTTGGTGCAGTCATTTGATCGTAAATCTGACGAAGCACTGGTGCCATCTTCTGTGAAACTCGTCCAGCAACAATCATGAGATCTGCTTGACGAGGAGATGCAGAAAAACGTTCCATTCCGAAGCGTGAAATATCGTGCTTTGGTGCAGAGCCAAGTGCCATCATTTCAATTGCACAACATGCAAGACCAAATGTTGCAGGCCATACAGAACTCTTGCGCATGTATCCGGCAAGACCTTCTACAGTTGAAAGTAGAACTCCGCTTGGTAATTTATCTTCTAGACCCACGACTTAATCCCATTCCAATCCGCCGCGGCGCCATACATATGCATATGCAATAAATACAGTGCCGATAAAAATTGCCATCTCAACTAATCCGAAGAGACCAAGCTTGTCGAAAGTAACTGCCCATGGATAAAGAAAAACAATTTCAATATCGAAAACAATAAATAACATTGCAGTCAGGAAGTACTTCACGGGAAAACGTCCGCCTTGAAGTGCCTGAGGTGAAGGTTCGATTCCGCACTCGTATGCCTCTTGCTTTGCGCGGTTGTAGCGAGCCGGGCCAGTGACCGCTGCGATTGCTACTGAAAAAGCAGCGAAACCAAAGCCAATCGCGAAAATCACGATAATTGGAATATATGGGTTTCCGCTCACGAGCGAAATTCTAAGCGGTTAAAAGACACTCTGAAACACTTACGGCTTGCGGGCTTTGTGAACTGCGACAACTCCGCCAGTGAGATTGGTCCAGGTGACATCTGCCCAACCGGCTGCAGAAATTGTGGATGCGAGCGCCGATTGATTTGGCCAAGCCCTAATGGATTCTGCGAGATAGATATAGGCATCTGGATTCGATGAAGTCTTCGACGCGATCGCTGGCAGAGCCTTCATGAGGTAATTGGTGTAAATGGTGCGAAACGGACCGAAGGTCGGGCTAGAGAACTCGCAGATCACGATATGGCCGCCAGATTTGGTGACTCTGAGCATCTCTGCGAGCGCGCGTGGGGTGTTCTGGGTATTTCGTAGGCCAAATGAGATGGTGACAAGGTCGAATTCGCCATCTTTGAAAGGCAAGTTGAGGGCATCGGCCTTGGTAAATGGCAGGTGCGGACGCGCTTTTCGACCGGCAGCCAGCATTCCCTCGCTGAAATCAGCTGGAATGACGTCGGCTCCAGCTTGCGCCAACGGCTGCGAGCTCGAGCCTGTGCCAGCGGCTAGATCGAGAATCTTCATTCCTGGGCGGGGAGCAATGATTTTAGTGGTGGCTCTGCGCCAGGCTTTTGTGCGGCCAAGGCTCAGTAGGTCATTTACAAGGTCATAGCGCTTTGCGACCCCATCGAACATTGCTGCGACTTCGTCGGGGTTCTTATCCATATTGGCGCGTGACATGCGCATATTCTCTCTGAGAGTAGGCTCTGGGCACAACTTTTACTTGATTGCAGATGAGAGGTACTACAGATGTCGATTCAATCAGGATCACTTCGCGCAACGATTTTCCCGCGTAGCACCGCACTGACACACGCCGTCTTCGTCGTAGGTGGCGTCGGATTTATCTCTCTCCTTGCTCAGATTTCTGTGCCGGTACCAGGTTCGCCAGTTCCGGTCACTGGTCAGACTCTTGCAGTCCTTCTTATCGGAACAACATACGGCGCTCGCCTTGGCGCACTTACATTTGCAACGTACCTTCTTGCTGGAATTGCTGGTGCACCAATTTTTGCTCCATCTGCAACATCAGCAAATCACGGCTTCGCGAGAGTTGCAGGTGCAACTGGTGGTTACTTAGTTGGAATGTTGGTTGCTTCACTTGTTCTTGGATATCTAGCGGATAAGAAAGCTGATCAAAAATTTAGAACTTCATTTCCAGCGCTTCTGCTTGGTGATGCAATAATTTTTACATTTGGATTGTTATGGCTACGTGCATCTTTAGATCTCACATGGTCTGCAACTATCAAAGCAGGGCTGACTCCATTTATTCTTGGTGAATCACTTAAAATTGCTATCACCGCAACTTCTCTCCCGCTTGTATGGCGAAGAATTTCACGCACCCTTAATCGCTAAATGGTTTCACTTATCCCCGTCACCACAACACGTATTGGTGATCACATACCCCTGCTAGAACTACTCCCTGCGGATAATCCTGTCTCGTGGGTGCGCGGTGGCGAAGGCTTAATCGGTTGGGGAATTCATGCAACAACAACTGTCTCTGGACGCGATCGTTTTGAAAAAGCCCGCCAGTGGTGGCACCAGCAATTAGAAACTTTCTCCGTATCCAATTCGGTTCACGGAAGTGGAACTGGGCCAGTTCTTTTCACATCATTTTCATTTGATCGCAATGATGAATCAGTTCTTGTCATCCCTCAAGTAGTCGTGGGTCAAAAAGGTTCTCAATCTTGGATTACTTGGATTGGCAACACTGCACAACCAGAATTAATGGAAGTTGCAAATAAAACAAAAAATGCCGAATTCACCTTCTCTGAGGGAACTCTTTCGTCAGATGAATGGAAAAAGCGAGTTGCAGAAGCCATCTCTAGAGTCGCATCGAGTGCTGTAGATAAAGTGGTGCTTGCTCGCGATGTGATTGCAACTTCAACTGCAGATATAGATGTGCGACCAATACTGAGAAAACTTGCTGATGAGTATCCATCTACATGGACATTTTCAGTCGATGGCCTAGTCGGTGCTACTCCCGAATTACTTCTACGCCTTTCACGAGGCATGGTTACTTCTCGAGTCTTAGCCGGAACAATTCCCAAGACTGGCGATGACGAAAAAGATTTAGCACTTGCTGCATCACTGGCGAGATCATCAAAAGATTTGGAAGAACACGAATATGCAGTGCGATCAGTTGCTGAAGCACTCGATCCATTCTGCTCTTCTACAAATGTACCTGAGTCTCCATTTGTACTTCACTTAGCAAATGTCATGCATTTGGCAACGGATGTAACCGGCGCGCTAGTTGAAACAAAGCAACATGTTGATGCCTTTTCACTTTTGAAAAATCTGCATCCATCTGCAGCCGTTTGTGGAACTCCTCGTAATATTGCTTTCGACATCATTGATGAAATTGAGGGTCTTAATCGCGGACGATATGCCGGACCTGTTGGTTGGATAGATTCAAGTGGAGACGGAGAACTTGGAATCGCACTTCGTTGTGGGCAAATCAAAGATCGAACAATACATATTTATGCTGGATGTGGAATCGTTGCTGGTTCTAATCCCGATAAAGAACTTGAAGAAAGTAATGCAAAAATGATTCCAATGCGCTCTGCGCTACATTGAATCCACACCAGCATAAATCTTCTTTAAGAAGTCTGCATTAAAGCCTCGATCTGGTGCATTAATCACAACAACGCTGATACCGACAACTGGCTTTGATAGTTCAGTAATTAGTTCGCTCTGGGTTGAAATAGTTATGGCTGAAATTCCCATCGACTGTGCAATCTTTGCTGGATCTAATCCATGAGGCGTACCGAATACAGTTTCGAATCCATCAACTCCCCGCTGGCTCAAGGTTGAAAAGATTCCGCCACCGTCATTATTGATTACAAAGATCTTTAGATTGATTTCTTCTTTATGAATCAAGGCTGTCAGATCATGAAGGAATCCAAGATCGCCTAATACTGCAATGGTTTCATTTCTCTGGGAGGCAATTCCTAAAGATGTTGAAATGTTTCCATCAATGCCCGCAAGTCCGCGGTTGGCAAAGGTTTCAACCCCGGTTCTGGCTTCTGCAAAGCCCTCGATATCGCGTATAGGCCGTGAGGAAGAAATAAACAGTGATGTGCCAGTTGGAATACCAGAAGCTATCTCTCGGGCTATCAGCGCTTCAGACCACGTTGAGATATCTGTAATTAATTTTGAAGTTCGTGAAGAGTACTTTTTCCATGCTTGCGCATAATCCTGATCTGGCTGATTTACTTCAACAGTAGGTAATTGCAGGAATTTCTGTGACGCAGTTCTATCCCCGTCCACCGTCGCCATACGTGGGTCTATAGCAATAACTTTTCGCGCTGAAGCAATCAGCGAATTTATAGAACGTGAAAGAGTTGTTCGCCCAATTACTACTACGGTATCTGGCGCTAAATCTTCAACTATTTTTCTTGAAGTAAGGAAAATGCTTGCGTGTGAAATTGCGTCGCTAAAACTTAATGGATCTTCAGCAATCACCGGCCATCCAAGTTGCTTGGAAAAATCTGTTACCGCATCGAGTGAAAATCCTGCACGATCGTGACCAATGACCAGAACTCCCCTGGTTGATTTTGTGTAGAAAGTTCCTGGTGATTTTCTACTGAAGACTTTCGGGGCAGAAATGACGAGATTTTCTAACCACTGTTCGTTGTCATCACCAACAAGTGGTTCTTCAAATTGAATATTTAAATGGACTGGTCCACTTTGCAATGAGTTAAATGGAAGTTCCATTGGGTAAGCAGTGCCAGAAACATCTGCAAAGTAACGAACAGCTTTGCCAAAAATACGTGCCTGCTCCGTTGTTTGGTTAGCACCAGTTCTGCGAAGTGATGCAGGACGATCTGCGGTAAGAACTAAGAGAGGTGCGTTTGTGTGTGAGGCTTCCAGAACTGCTGGGTGATAGTTAGCCACCGCAGTTCCGCTTGTGCAGACAATCGGCACGGGGCGTCCCGAAGCTTTCGCAATTCCAAGAGCAAAGAACGCTGCAGTTCGCTCATCGATTCTTACGTGAAGCTTAATCAATCCCTTTTTCTGCGCTGCATAAAATGCAAGAGAGAGCGGTGCATTTCGAGATCCTGGAGAAATTACAACATCGGTGACGCCAGCTTCAAGAATTTGTCTGACAATGACGCGAGCTAATTTTGTCGAGTCATTCATGAGATTAACTCCGCCGTCTTCATGATGCGATTCTTCCACCATTCAAATCGATCTGGTGCCACTTCAATTCCTTCAAATGTGGGCTCAATTTCTGCTAATTCAATTGCGCCGTTAGCAATTGGCAGCTGCGCGACATTGGCAGCGAGTAACGAGCCTGTCCCTAAACCACAATCGAAATCCAACTCTCCAAATGATGCTGCAAGAGTCAGCCCATAATTAATTCCTACCGCGCTCTCTAGAGCACTTGACACAACTACTGGAAGTTTGTGGTGTTCGGCCAATCTATGCGCACGTTCTATTCCGCCAAGCGGTTGAACTTTGAGCATCAAAATATCTACTGCTCCTGCCAAGTCCACAGTGAAGGGATCAACTGCTTTACGCAATACTTCATCGCCAGCAATTCGAATATCGATTTTTAATTTTTCTTTTAACTCGCGTAACTCTTCTACAGTGGCGCATGGCTGCTCTACATATTCCAGCGGTCCAATATTTTCATATATAGCTCGAAGATTAGTAACAGCTTCTTGCACAGACCAAGTGCCGTTCACATCAATTCGCAGCTTTGCAGATGGGCGTAGTGATTTAACGCGAGCTAAGCGAGCAATATCTTCTGGCAAGTTTTCGCCAACTTTTACTTTAAAAGTCTTTACTCCAGGGAAAGAATCAACAATCCGTTGAATATCTTCCGGATTGTTCATCGCAGGGATGGTGCCGTTAATCCGTATAGAAGTTCGATAAATATGTGGACGCGGTGTGGTGGCACTTTCAATCGCGCACATCAACCACGGAGCTGATTCTTGGAATCCATATTCAAGAAATGGAGAGAATTCACCCCATCCATATTCACCTTTAAAGAGGGCTACTTCCCGAACACTAATTCCACGAAAGTTTGTCTTTGTGGGAAGCGCAATTACACGCAAACTTTCGAGCAGTGATTGATCCATAAATTAAGGACGCCGCGGAAACTTTCCAAAATCTGGTTTGCGCTTCTCTTTATACGCATCACGGCCTTCTTGACCTTCTTCAGATAAGTAAAAGAGAAGCGTTGCATCGCCAGCTAGTTGTTGCACGCCTGCCAAACCATCATCTGCTGCATTCATTGATGCTTTTAGAAGTCGAAGTGCCATAGGCGAGTTCTGCAACATTTCGCGACACCAAGAAACTGTCTCTGCTTCTAACTCTTTCAGCGGAACTACTGTATTTACTAGTCCCATTGATAGCGCTTCTTGTGCATCGTATTGACGAGTTAAAAACCAAATTTCGCGAGCTTTCTTCTGCCCAACACTTGCCGCTAATAAACCAGAACCATAACCACCGTCGAATGAACCAACCATTGGTCCTGTCTGTCCAAACTTTGCATTATCTGCAGCAATAGAAAGATCACAGACCACATGTAGTACGTGCCCACCACCAATGGCCCAACCAGCAATCATTGCTACTACAGGTTTTGGTGTGCGACGTATTTGAACTTGTAAATCTAAAACATTCAGACGGCCAACACCTTGTTGCGCAAGAGTGTCATCACCAAGGTAACCATCATCACCACGCACACTGATGTCTCCACCTGAACAAAATGCCTCATCACCTTTTCCTGTAAGGATGATGACGCCAACTTCTGCGTTATCGCGCGCTAAATCAAATGCAGCTTTTAATTCAATAATTGTTTGTGGTCTAAATGCATTGCGAACTTCTGGACGATTGATCGTGATCTTTGCAATGCCATCGGCAACGTCATATGTAATGTCGTTAAATGATTCTCCGCCAGGACCTGTCACCCAGTTAGGGATGGTCCGGTCACCAAAATCACGCTTAATAGGCTTGCTCACGATTCCTCCATTTGGTCTACGAGCGATAGCCTACGCGGGCAATGGAGCAGAACGCACAACGAGAACTACGCACGGCCAATCCCGATTGGACTGTAAGCGAGTTAATGGCTCGGCTAGCTAAGGCGCTGGTCTCTCATGAGCCTGCCCTTTCATTTGGGCCGACCACACATACTCATGTCAGCGAACGAATCAGTCTCGTTGTTGCAACAACGGGCAGCTCTGGAGTTTCCAAAAGCGTTGGCCTCTCTGCATCATCACTTATTGCCTCTGCTCACGCTTCGAATAAATTCTTAGGTGCAGAATTCGGAAACTCTTGGTCATTGTTATTGCCCCTTACGCACATTGCCGGAATTAACGTGCTGATGCGATCACTTGAACTTGGCACTGAACCTGTTGACCTGAGAAATACAAGCGGTGAATATCCACGCGTAGATTTCACGGCGATTGTTCCTACTCAACTTTTTCGCGCACTTAACGGTGACTCTCGTTTGCTCAAACATCTTGTTGATGCAAAAGCAGTTTTAGTTGGTGGCGCGCATCTCACAACAGATCTGCATCTAAGTGCAGAAAAACATGGAATCAACATTGTCACTACCTACGGAATGACTGAAACATCTGGTGGTTGTGTATATAACGGAATACCTCTTGAAGGAATCGAAATTGCGATTTCCCCCGAGAGAGTTATTGCAATCAAAGGTCCTGTACTTGCAAAGACATATCTAGATGCTGAGTCCTTATGGCAAACAAAATGTAAGGATGGATGGTTTCTGACATCTGATTTAGGAAGAATTGAAAACGGTAAGTTGATTGTTGAAGGAAGAAATGATGACGTTCTCATTTCTGGTGGAGAAAATATCTCAATCAGTGCAATCGAAACTGCGCTGCATAGCCAATTCCCACATAAGTCTTTTGCCGCATTTTCTGTCAAAGATTCGCAGTGGGGCGATGCGCTTCATGTTGCCATTGCTGGAGACGGATTCCCTCTCGAAAGTGAAATAGACGAATACTTAGAAGAGCAATTCGGTCCTGTTGGAAAACCAAAGGGCTATTTATTTCTTCCTGAATTACCGCTCATCGGAATTGGTAAAGTTGACCGCAATCAACTTGTAGATCTATTGATGGAGGCTCCCAATTAATATTTGGATTCAAGGTGCCCGTCCTCGTACGTTACCTGCAGCTATCGCACCTGTTGTTGTTGCGACTGTTTTAGCAGGATCGCATTGGAAACCTCTTCAGGCTCTTCTTGCACTTTTTGTAAGCCTAGCGCTTCAGGTGGCAGTGAATTTTTCAAATGATTACTCAGATGGAATTCGCGGAACCGATGACAATAGAGTCGGACCAATTCGAATTACAGCCTCTAAATTAGCAAGTGCTGAATCCGTAAAACGTGCTGCGATTATTTCTTTCGCACTTGCATCACTAGCTGGACTCATTCTCGCGTACCTTTCTTCTTATTGGATTATTGCGATTGGTGTTGCTGCAATTGCTGCTGCGTGGGGCTACACAGGTGGAAAGAATCCTTACGGTTATAAAGGCTTAGGCGAGATGTCAGTTTTCGTATTCTTCGGTGTCGTTGCAACTATGGGCACTTACTACGTACAAACGCTTGACATTACGTGGAACGCTTTTGCTGCATCAGTTCCAATGGGTTCACTTTCCTGTGCTCTGCTTGCAATTAACAATCTTCGAGATCGAGAGCAAGATCAATTAGTTGGTAAGCGCACACTTGCTGTACGAATAGGCGACAGAGGATCGCGAGTATTTTTCGTTTCTCTCATCGCCTCCGCCTACATTTTTGCGTTTCTTGCAGGTTCCGCATGGACATTATTAACCTTACTTACACTTCCTTTATCGCTTCCACTTGCGCGCACAGTGCTCAAGGGCGCCTCCCGAGCAGAGCTCGTTCCACTTTTGGGTGCTACCGGCAAACTCCAACTTGCCTTTGCCATTATTTTCGCTGCATCCCTTGCGCTATAAACGAATATAATTAAACATGATCAAATTACAGGGATTCCTCTTCATCCTCTCTTTGGCTCTGACTCTTTACACATTTATTGATTGTGCACGCCGAGATGAAACAGAAATTCGTAAACTTCCAAAGTGGGGTTGGCTTTTAGTAATTCTACTTACCGGAATATTTGGTCCGATTGCTTATTTAGTAGTGGGTAGAAATCCACTAAATACAAAGCCAAAGAATCCGAAGAAACGAATTTTGCCTCCGGATGATGATCCTGATTTCTTAAAAGGTTTATAAGACTTACAAACCTGAATAGGTATGTTTTCCGGTTCCCCAGACATTTACATATACATAGTTAAATAAGAATGTAGATCCTGCAAAAATACATAGCCAGGCTGCGCGACGGCCGCGCCAACCGACAGTGACGCGTGCATGTAAGTATGCGGCGTAAGCAACCCAGGTAATAAATGCCCAGGTTTCTTTTGGATCCCATCCCCAATATCTGCCCCAAGCACTCTCAGCCCAGATAGCACCTGCGATCACTGCAAAAGTCCACAGTGGAAATACGAATGCAACTAATCGATATGAAAGTTGATCAAGAACATCCAAGCTAGGCACGCGTTGTAACCACGCTGGTCGATCGCCTTTGCTTTCAACTTTTTCTAAGTACAAATATGCAGCCGCTACAACGTTGGCAAGCAGAAATACTCCACCGGAAATAATCGCTGCAACAACGTGAATGACTAACCATGTTGACTTCAGTGCTGGGACCAACGGTGCACTGTTT
>WLCS01000022.1 GCA_009705185.1 Actinomycetota bacterium | reverse complement strand
CTAACCATTCTTGTTCTTTACCCCAATAAGTCTCATCTGGTTCCCACACATCTTCGCGACCACCTCCGAAACCAAAAGTTTTCAGCCCCATTGATTCAATTGCACAGTTTCCTACAAGAATCATTAAGTCGGCCCACGATAAACGCTTGCCGTACTTCTGCTTGATTGGCCACAAGAGACGACGTGCTTTATCTAGATTGCCGTTATCCGGCCAGCTATTAAGTGGCGCAAAACGTTGCATACCTGCACCGGCGCCACCGCGGCCATCGTGTGTGCGATACGTGCCTGCGCTGTGCCACGCTAAACGAATAAAAAATGGTCCGTAGTGACCGTAATCTGCTGGCCACCAATCTTGTGAAGTTGTCATTAACTCTTCAATATCTTTCTTTACCGCTTTGAGATTGAGCTTTGAAAACTCTTCCGCATAATTAAAGTCTTCATCCATTGGGTCAGAGACAGGTGAGTGTTGACGCAAAACTGACAGATCGAGTTGATTTGGCCACCAATCTATGTTGTATGTGCCTTCTCGATTTAATTTGCTACCTGTGTAAGGACACTTGGCTGTGTCAGTCATGGCTACTCCAAAGCTAGTTATTGCGGAAAGTTGGTGCTGTTGTCTAAGAGTAATGGAGTGTGAGAAAAGCGCTAACTTTTAATTTCTACCCCGATGGGAAGGTGGTCACTGACGCCAGTCTGAGTGTGAGAGAGAGGGTGATATTCGAAAGAGTGCGGGCTCTCAGCGAGCATGTAATCAAACTGAATTTTTGCACCCCAACTTGGGTATGTATTTAAAGTGACCAGTGATTTCCACTTGGACCCCACTGTGGGCAAATTCTTAGGAAGATTGAGATCACCAAGAATCAACGCTTTCGTTCCTGATTGGGCAGCAAGATTGTTAGCCCATTTTTTCAGTTTTCGTAATTGCGCGAGGTTCATCCCTGGAACAAAAGAGAGATGTGTATTCACAACAGTCCATCCGTTTTCAAGAATTGCAGCGAGTGCAATTCGCGGTTCATCTTTTACATATATGAATCGAATCTTTCCTTTACCTGTTTCATCGCCTGGAACAACAAGTGGCATACCTACGGGAGAATTTCCGAGATTTAATCTATGCCAGGATTTAACGGGAATCTTCGAAACGATTCCAATTCCGTAACACTCATGCATTAATTCAGAATGTGAAGATGCATCAGTGATTAACTCAGGTTCATCCGCGCGCAATCTGCGCCATTTTTCTCCCGGTGTTCCAATGACACTTGGCGCCATTGCCCAATCTCGTGCGCCGATTGCTTCTGCAACATCTCGCATCTGAGGTCGCGATTGTGATCTCGGCAAGAAATGATCTACTTCTTGAAATCCATAGATGTCAGAACCCAGTGAGTGAACAGCCCTAGCCAAGTCCTGAAAGTCATTCTCTTTCTGGGGTGGAATGGCCATTCCATGCAGGAGATTCCACGAGGTGATACGCACCCCCACAGACTAGTAACCTGCACCTGTGAGCGCGATAAATCAACATCCTTCCCGCATAGATCGCGCTGGAGATCTGCGTACTCAACCAAAAACGTTAGAGCAGCTGTGGGAGAAAGCTCGCATCATCCATATTGCTGAAGGTCGAATTGCAGCTGTTGAGAATCAACTGACGTATTTATCTGCAGATGATGTTGCTGCATCGATCTCATCAGGAGACTTTGCGCAAGGAAGTAAATATTTTCTTGGATTAGATATTGAAAGTCGCGCACCTTTTTTTGCTTGGGATACAAATTGGCTCGCAACACGAACAGATGAAGAAAAAGCTCAAGGATTTTCAACTGTTCGTGAAATTGGCGCACAACTTTCCGAGCAGGAACTCGAAATTTCTCTGCACGCAATTGCACTGAGCAATTGGCATCGCGCGCATCCACGTTGTCCACGATGCGGTGGGGAAACCAGAGTTGACCTAGGCGGCGCTGCACGATTCTGCGACGCGGATGAAAGCCAGCATCATCCACGCACTGATTCAGCTGTCATTGTTTTAGTAAAAGATCGCGAAGATCGAATTCTTTTAGGACATCAACCAGTGTGGCCAGAAGGACGCTTCTCAACATTTGCTGGCTTCCTAGAACCAGGTGAGACTTTCGAGCAATGCGTGTCTCGCGAAATTTTCGAAGAATCTGCCGTGACTGTAAGCGAACTAAAGTACTTAGGTTCGCAGCCTTGGCCATTTCCTGCAAGCATCATGATTTCATTTGAAGCAGTCACTGATAATCCTGAAGCTGCACGCGGTGATGGCGTTGAGATTACGGAAGTGAAATGGTTCTCTCGCGCAGAATTATTGGCTGCAACGCGAGATGGTTCGCTCTTATTGCCACCCACAATTTCAGTTGCGCGCAAGATGATTGAACGTTGGTTAGGTGAGAGCGCACCTGGCGGAGAAACATGGCGGTAGAAGACTCCATCCTTGCCGCACTCGACTCTGAACAACGCGCAGTTGCGCTAGCAACACGTGGCCCAGTGTGTGTAATTGCAGGGGCTGGAACTGGAAAAACTCGCGCAATTACCCATCGCATCGCATATGCAGCAGCTATCGGAACGATGGATCCTCAAAAAGTATTAGCGCTTACTTTCACTGCAAAAGCAGCAGGAGAAATGCGCGCACGACTTCGCACTTTGGGTGTGCCAACAGTTGCAGCCCGCACTATTCACTCTGCGGCACTCAAACAACTTCTCTATTTCTGGCCATCAGTATTTGGTGGTCGTACACCTGATTTAGTTACAACAAAGACAGGGTTTCTTTCAGAGGCAATCAATCGTGCTGGGCTAAGTGATTCTTTGCGCGCAACTAATCGCGAACTTATGCGCGATATCGCATCTGAAATTGAATGGGCAAAAGTTTCACAAGTGTCACCCGTTGATTATGTGGATCAAGTGGGTCGACGCATGCAAAAGCCACGTGTGTTACCAGAGCAGATGGTTCAAATTTACACGGCGTATGAATCAATTAAGAAACAAGAGCTCGCGATTGATTTTGAAGATGTTTTGCTTCTCTGCTCGGCGATGCTTGAAGAAGAACGCGAAGTCCGCGAGCGAGTGCAAGACCAATATAGATATTTTACAATTGACGAATATCAAGACATCTCACCGATTCAGCAACGTTTGATTAACGCTTGGCTTGGAACGAGAAAAGATATTTGCGTCGTGGGAGATCCTGCTCAGACTATTTATTCATTTGCTGGAGCGACTCCGGTATTTCTCAATTCATTTACCCAGAGATTTCCTGAAGCTCAAGTAATTCGTCTGACTACTGGATATCGCTCTACGCCAGAAATTACTTTTGCAGCAAATGCACTGCTTCGATCTGCAACGATGGGGCAAGAACTCGTTGCGTTTAATACACATGGCTCCAAACCTATTGTCACTGGCTACTCTGATGAGTCTGCAGAAATCAGCGGAGTGATGAAAGAAATTAATGAGCTCCTCAGCGCCGGTACTCAACCACAAGAAATCGCTATTTTGGCGCGCACCAATGCACAACTCAAAGGTGCAGAGAAAGCGATGTTGGCTCAAAACATTCCTTATCAAGTGCGCAACACTGAAAGATTTTTCGAACGCAGAGAGATTCGTGATTTCTTGAAACAAGTACGCCAGGCCTCTGTGATTCCTGCAGAAGGTCAAGGCTGGATCGATGAATTACGTTCAATAGCGCAGCCATATTTAACTGGCGAAGCAATTGATGGAATTGCTGCACTCTTACATTTAGCCCGCGAATTAGATGCTGACGATAATTTCTCACCAAAAACACTTCGCGGATATCTTCGTGAAGTCGAAGATCGCGTGCAGCAAAACAATCCACCAACAATGCCTGTCGTTACTCTTGCAACGTTGCATGCTGCAAAGGGACTTGAATGGGATCGCGTATTTCTCATTGGCGCATCCGAGGGACAATTGCCGCTGACCAACAGTTCAGGCGAGGCTGTGGTCGATGAAGAGCGCAGGCTCTTTTATGTGGGAATTACGCGTGCGAAGGCCGATTTACATATCTCCTACAGAGGAAATCCGAGCTCATTCCTGCGTGAAGCCAGCCTCTTGGCCTAGATAATTAATTGGGTTGCATCTTCTTATCCTCATCGCGTACCCTTTACCCTCAACTAGAAAATATCTAGAGAGAAGGGGTTGAAATGAACGCAGTTTTCACTTCAACAATCACAGCAGGCGCACGCGCTGCTGTTCCTTCTCATGCTCATACAACCTCAAAAACTGCTGCTAAGCGCTGGTTTTACGCCAACTTTTATGCAGTGGACGAGGCCACGGGAGCACTAATCGGCTAATACCGAATACGACCCACAAGGGCCTCAAATCCACAAAGGATTTGTAGGTCCTTTTTTTATTTCCATAAAACCAACCAAAAAAAGAAGAAAGAAAGAACACACAAGAGAGAAGAGGTGAGGACTATGACAGTTCTCTTCAGCGAATTACAGATTCCAGGCTGGGCAGATAGCGGCGAGAAGATTGGCCTTAACGATGTGACATTCACATATGACAACGCCAAGGCTTTTACCCTGCCATGCCATGTAACCGACCCTGAACTCTTCTACTCTGAAACAGATCAGGGAATTGCAGAGGCGAAGGCACTCTGCGGTCAATGTCCTGTGCGCAACAAGTGTCTCGATGGAGCGCTCTCACGCCAAGAACCATGTGGAGTGTGGGGAGGCCAGCTCATTGAAGATGGCGTCATCATCGAGCGTAAGCGCCGTGCAGGTCGACCACCACGTCAGGTAATTGCTGCTGCACGCATGCTTGAGGAGTAAGTTCTTAGAAAGCGCATCCGCATAGAGGATGGCGAGCAATCGCTACCGTATGTGGGTGCGATAAGAATTGGTAGTCAATGGTTATTACATTGCCTACCAATTCTGCTTTCTGGACACCTGTCGTTAATCCATCGAGAAAACTTACGATCTGCGCCGCTGCCATAGAAGCTACAAAGTGAGCAGCTATCTGGGGATAGTCGCGTTGGTTATGTCCAGAGATTTCAAGGGTTTCTTCGATCCCGTTGTAATCGTTGAAAAACAGTGAAGAGCATCGAGTGCAGGGAGAAGATCCCGGAATCACAAGTGGACCAATCTGGGCAGTGTCTGCTCGAGGAGAAGGAATATGTAGGAAATTTTGATGAGTGCTCATCCACTGCGAGAGTTTTTCGGGTTCGAAATCACCGCAGTGAATCTTCAAATCTGTTCTTTCATCTTGTTCTGAATAGTCATGGTCGCGCTCTAGAGGAAAGAGGGATAAATCTTTTCTGAGTGTCTCACAATGGTTATTGAAAGTTTTTCCAAATTCAGATGGACGCAAAGTTCCGACGCCCATGTCTAGATCACCTACAGTGATTGCAGGACCGCGAGAATTATGTGAAAAACGAGTGTGCGTGAGTCCACTTAAGAGGAGAAGTGAATACACAATAGTTGCGACGCGATTGCGTCCTGAAATTTCAACTGAGTAATTCTGGCGAGCGCTGAGAATTTCAACGCCGGAATCAGTCACACCGTCAATCCAATTTGTTTGATGCAACTCTGGAGTACTTCGCTTTTGCAATTGCAGAAAACTTGCATCGGCAAAATGTTTTACATTCTTCTCGACTCGAGTATCGATTTTAGAGATAAATCGGGGCGATACTTTAAGCGAACCCTGACTGACATCAATTAATTGACAGGCTTCAAGTTCATCTATCATCTCGTGCACACTCTGCGCATCTAAATCTGAGGATGCAAGAATTGCAGAGACAGATTTGCCTGCCAGTAATTCAAGTGCAATAAATTTGCGTTCCTGGGTGTGGATTCGAATAACATTTTTTAGCACCCCAAATTTGTGTGTACCAAAAAGGTATTCATGTGAATTCTTGCGAGCGTAGAGTTCAACGCCATCTTTAATTCTCTTCATCCTATGTTTCGTTTCATGCGAGCAAGGATGGGGACTTACCGCCTGGCTTATTCCGGTTACATATGTTTATGTGCGAAAGAGTTGCAGAATTGCACGATCGGTATTCGATCCTGCACGTGGAGTACTCATGCGAATGGCGCTGATGTAATTGCCCCGAGAAAAGAAATAACCCCCGCTCAGATGAGCGAGGGTTATAACTACGTTTGGTTGCTTATTCTGGCTTCTTGCCGAGAATGCGATTTACCTTGGTGCCACACACTGGGCAGATGCCCTGTGCCATGCGACGACCAGAGTCTGAGATCTTTACAGTTCCCTCGAAATCACGCTTCTCTTTGCACTTCACGCAATAAGCGTCACCCTTGTATGTCTCTACCTCTGCCATTGTTGCCTCCGTTCGACCCATGAGCTAGGCGCCATGCGTACTGGTTAAAACCATACTCTGAACTACGCTCAAAAGAGGGTTTCTACGCAGGGGATTGTGGGAGTTTCTTCAGCTCACTTGGGGCCAGAAGCGCCCTTTCGGCAGCCTCGTAGCCATCTAGATAGGCGCTGGCTAGCTCAGAATCCTCAAATCGGGCCAGGACCTCAGAGAACTTCTCGCCATGGTCGAAATGCTCCAAATGGATGGCTTCATGGAAAAGTACGTAATCCAGGGCGAAATCTGGGGCCAATTTCAGGCGATCAGAGATTCGAATTGTCCGATCCACACTGGTGCACGATCCCCAGCGCTCGCGCATAGCTCGCCATGTGACAGAAATAGGACGTGATTTTATTTCCGGAGCTAATTCGGTGAGTAATTCATCAATCCGGGCAAGCAAACTCTCTTCACCAGGGGTTTTGGACTCCTCTTGGCTTCGAATTTTGGCAATCATCTCGGGAACAATTGCGCGTTCATCGGCCTTACTCAATCTGGCGGGAATTGAAATCACAATTCGACCACCCTGTCGGTATGCCGAGATGCTCTTTTTGCGACGAGCAGAACGAATCACAACTATTTCACCCTCATCAACGCCGGGCAGGGTGAGCTCTTCAAAATTTTCTGAAAAGTCTCGAGTTGTCATTGAGGAAATGTAATGGAAAAAGTCACATTACCGAGTTGAATCACGAATTCTTGACAAGAAATTTTTGTTGTGTCTCAGGCATTTAGGTTTGATTCTGATGAAAAATTCTCGTAGTTTGCGCTTACGAAGTCCTCGGATAACCGTTTGATATCTGCAAGGGGAAGGCAGATATTAAAATGTGCGCCCGGGGACTTCGCTTTTCCTAGACAATATTTTGTAGCAAATAAATCGCTTAGAGCAGCCCGCTGAGGTCATCTGGAATCTCAGCAGATTGTAAGAATTTCTCAGGTTCAAGAAGTTCTTCGGCACTTGGCAAAATTCCACTCCATATTTGATCGCGGGCGCTGACATCTTTAAGTTCGCGAACTTTTTGCCAGAACGCACTTGCCTCGCGAGCAAGTCGTGGACGTACTTCTAATCCAAGAAGAGATTTAAAAAGTTGTTGCGAAGGCGCATTTGTTGCACGTTGACGTCGATAAATTTCGCGAAGTTGTGCCAATGCGGGCAATCGTTCACCAGAAGCAAGAGTGGTTACATCATCTGCCCATCCATCTACAAGAGCTAGCGCAGTTTCAAGTTTTGAAAGCGCCGCACGTTGTGCCGGAGTTTCTTCAGGTGTAAAAATTCCATTGTTCAGTGCAATCGTAAAAGAATTTTCGCCTGATTCTGGATTCATTTGTGATGGATCAAAATTTTGCATCGCTTCTTCTGCTTGGCGAGTAATTGCATCCATATCAATATGAATTCCGCGACCGTAATCAACAATCGCGCTACGAATATAAGCAACAATCCAAGGGTTATGTGCAAATAAACGAGCTATTGCTGCTTCGCGAAGTGCGTGGAAGATATAAACCTCGCTCTTAGGAATCTCTAATTCCTTGCTCCAATTTTCAATATTTTCAGGGATAAGAACAGGCGTTGCTGGCTCAAGAAGCGGTAAACCAACGTCGTGAGCCCCTGTTGCTGTTGCAGAGATTGAACCAATTGATTGACCCAGTTGTGTGGCAATCATTGATCCGATAAATGTGCGAAGTAAGCCAGTAATTGCACCCATCGATGCATGTGTCTCTTCAGAACCGGCTGTGGCTTCATCGAGGAGGCCAGAGATGGCCCCTGCAAGCCCGATAGCCAGAGGTTCCATTGTGGTGTTCCAGCCATCGAGAGTGAGATCAGTCCAATCAAGGCGGCTAATTGCGCGAGGTGAATTCGATGTCGTGGTTGCAGGAAAAACCGTTGCCTCGTTTAACCATAGATCTGCAATTTCAAAAGCGTTATCTACGACAGTGAGATCTTTAGTTCCGACTGGCTGACTGCCCTGCGCTTGAATGAATTTTCTTGCAGTATCTCGGACAGCAGTTTTAGGAAGTGGATCTTTACTACCTTGAGCGAAGGCGGCAAATGGATTTACAAATCCTGCTGTGTTAATTCCCATTTGTTCAAATTGTTTTTGAATCTGTTCTTGCATCTGGCGCATCATCGCCGAAAAATCTTCAGGCTTTTCTGAGTCGTCTTTTCCATCATCTGGAGTAAATCCAAAAGGCGACATGATCAGCTCCTTACATCCCTCATTCGTGATTTCCTAGATACCCAATGTAACCATCCAAGTGAGCACTTTCTTCCCGAAACAGATAGGCTATTTTTATGCTCGCCTCTCCAGAATTCTCCTCTATCGCCGCCGGCAGTAGCGCATTTGCTGCGTTGATTTGGTGGGTAGTTCCGGCAGCTGGATTAATTGGCGGAATTTCTTACGTCATCTGGATTTCAAAATTTAAGCGCAAGTTTGAATCTGAAACTTCTCGGTCCGTTGGGCAGTTCCAGCGCTTTCAAGAATCATTTCGTGCAGAGAATGTGGCTCCCGAAGAGGACCAACCAACAACTGAAAACCCAACTCGCTAAATCCACCTTATGTCGCTTCGTTTTTCGCAGACGCCACGAATCGTTAAATTATTACTTGCATTCACTCTTGTAGTACCACTTGTTATTCCAGTGAATTATGTTTTGATAAATCCTGGCGAGGGAACTCCGCTCTTTCCCAAGATGCTCAATATTGCTTCACCCACAAGCGAATCTTCAAAGTCGTGGAAATCTTATCCAGCAAACGGTCAGATGTATCTGCTGTCTATCTGGGTCACTAATCCAGAATCTAAAATTTTTGGCCACCAGGTGCTTACCTGCTGGGCGCAGAGAGATTGCGTTGTAATCCCTCGCTCGGTGGTTTATGAAAAGAACACTGATGACAAAGCAGAGCAGGCCGTTGGCAAGAAAGAGATGAAGCAATCGCAGAGTGCGGCACTGACTGCCACCAAAGGACTCTTCGAAAAGTATTACCCAAATATCGATCTGACTGATTTAAAGGATTCCCACTTAAAGATTTCACTTCGCAATACCGGCGGCCCAAGTGGAGGACTTATTTTCTCTTTAGGTATAAGCGAATTACTCTCACCTGATGATCTTTTGCAAGGTCGCAAAATTGCGGCAACAGGAACTATTTCTGCCAAAGGCGAAGTCGGGGCCATTGGGGGAGTCGAAGAAAAAATAGTCGCTGCGCGAAAGGCGAAAGCGGAAATCATTTTTATCTCAAAGGAGAACTGTTCTGAAATTCCAGAATCGGTTTCTGGGCTTGGAGTGATAGCCGTCTCAACACTTGATCAAGCGTATAAGGCGCTGCGAGAGCCAAAAATTTCGAATTTTCAGGGCGTGCAGGGGTGCACTAATCTAGATTCATGAATAGAAACAGAAGCCCGCTTGTTATCACTGCAGCAATTTTAGTTGCCTTAGGTGCTGCAGCCATTTACTTCAGCGGTTTCTACATCGATTGGCTCTGGTTTAAATCTGTAGATTTCACATCAGTGTGGACAAAAGTTCTGACAACAAAAATAGAGCTCTTTCTTATTGCAGGCCTTCTTACCTCTTTCATCATCTCTCTCAATATTTATATTGCTTTCAAGCGTCGCCCGCTCTATGTCCCAACAAGTATCGAGATCAACGGCGTAGAACGTTTACGCGGACAAATTGAACCCATTCGTCTGTGGGTTTTTATCGGAGTCGCAACTGCGCTGACTTACTTCGCCGGTTCATCAGGTATGGCTTTCTGGCGCAATTGGTTGCTCTTTAAAAACTCAACAGAATTTGGTGTGAAGGATCCTCAATTTGGTTTAGATATTTCCTTCTTCGTATTCAGACTTCCAATTCTTCAAGCAATCATTGGTTGGGCAATCTCAACTCTCATTTTGGCAACTCTTGCAAGCACATTTGTTCATTACATGTATGGCGGAATCCGCACGACAGTTCAAACAGATCGCACAACTGTTGCAGCTCGTGTTCAGATTTCAATTCTTCTAGGACTGATTGTTCTCTTAAAAGCAGTTGCATATTGGTTTGATCGTTATGCACTCTCGCTCAAAGAGAGCACACTCATGACTGGTCTTAAGTACACAGATGTGAATGCTGTTTTGCCTGCCAAGGCAATCCTTGCCGCTATTGCGGTTGTGTGTTCACTTCTTTTCTTTGCAAATATTGTTCGTCGTTCATGGCTTCTCCCTGCTGCAGGAACAGCGCTGCTAGTCGTTTCATCAGTGCTGATCGCTGGAATCTATCCAGCTGCAATTCAGCAATTCCAGGTAAAGCCATCTGAATCATCCAAAGAAGCGCCATTTATTCAGCGCAATATTGAAGCTACACGTGCGGCATATGACCTCAACGGTGTGGAAATTCAGGATTACAACGCAACG
>WLCS01000021.1 GCA_009705185.1 Actinomycetota bacterium | reverse complement strand
GCATGCGATCCTTCAAAACATCCACCTTGGTCAATAGCAACGTCAACAAGAACGCTACCTGGTTTCATCTTGGCCACCATTGCATCGGTGACAAGTTTTGGAGCAGCAGCACCTGGAATCAGTACTCCACCAATAACTAGATCTGCCTGAGTCACATACTCTTCAATTGCATACGGTGATGATGCGATTGTCTTTACACGACCTTGGAAAATGTCATCAATTTCAGCTAAACGCTTCAAGTTAATATCCATAAGAACAACTTCTGCGCGTAATCCAACTGCCATCGATGCAGCTGAAACTCCTACGCTTCCGCCGCCAAGGACAACAACTTTTCCAGGAGCAACGCCAGGTACTCCACCGAGTAGAACTCCGCGTCCACCATTAGGAGTTTGTAGAGCCGCTGCGCCAACTTGAATTGACATGCGCCCTGCAACTTCTGACATCGGAGCAAGCAGCGGCAATGTGCGATTTACTTCAACAGTTTCGTATGCAATAGCAGTGATTCCAGATTTTATGATGGCATCAGTACATTCGCGTGATGCGGCTAAGTGCAGGTAAGTAAAGAGAATTTGTCCACGACGCATGCGAGGGTATTCCTGCGCGATTGGCTCTTTAACCTTAATGATCATCTCGGCCTTAGCCCAGACCTCATCTGCAGTATCCAAAATAGTTGCGCCAGCTTTTACATACTCTTCATCAGTAATTGCAGAACCTACGCCAGCTGATTTTTCAACGAATACTGTGTGGTCAGCTATAACAAGGGCGTGAACACCTGCTGGAGTTGTTGAAACACGGAATTCATTGTTTTTAACTTCTTTTGGGATACCTATGAGCACAATTAACTCCTTAGTCAACGCTGACTATCTGAATGGGACTTAACCGATGCTACTACTCGCCTGCATTTATGTGAAAAATCCTCAGTATTTACAATAAACTCACTCCCGACGAGGCGGTAGCTCAGTTGGTTAGAGCCCCGAACTCATAATTCGGTCGTCGTCGGTTCGAGCCCGACCCGCCTCACCATTGAACACCTTTAGTAAGACTCTTTATGCACAATTCTTAATTAATGGATTCCTCAATAGCACGGGCAATTACTAAGTCTTCCCACGACATTCCTGAACTCTTAAAAAGTATTGGTCTAGTTCTATCGAGTGTGACTCTTCGGCAAACAACATCAGCAATATCTATAAGGGAGTCAGGTTGCAATTTTCCTTCATCAATCGCCATGATGACATCGCCGGCCTCGCGCAAGGCGCTGGCTCGAGTTTCGACTACAACCTGTGCGCGAGCTAGAAGATTCGAATCTATTTCTCGAACACCTGGTTCGTGAGAGCCAACAGCAATCACAATGACCGAATTTTTAAGAAGAGTTGAATCAAAAAGAGGGGCTCGAGCTGTGGTCGCTGCAATAACAAGATCTGCGGAACTAAGAAGCTCGGTTACTTCAGCGGAATCGGCACGTAAAATCTGCATTGTGCAATCAGCGCTCAGTCCAAGTGTTGCGCTATCAGGAATCTGTTTCTTAGCCTTTTCGATATCTCGAGCGATAAATGCGACGCTGGAAATTTTCACATGAGACGGCGCTGCCTGAGCAAGTGTCTGAATATGCGAAATAGCTTGTGGACCTGAACCGAAAACAACAACCGAAAGATTGTGCTCGGTTAATTCAAGAGCTGGTCGTATTGCAGCAATGGACACTGCAGGAGTTCGATATGTGGTGATCGCCGCACCATCAAGAATCGAAGATACAGAGAGATTTTCTTTATCAAAGAGTAGGTATATCCCCTGAATTCGCGGAGCGTTGAGGTGCGCATTATTTGGTGCAATTGTGAGAACTTTGATTCCTGAACCATTCGTCGATGACGATGGCATAACTAGAAGTTCACCTTTATCAATCGGCAAGATCGAACGCGGTAAGTCAGCAGATGGATCGAGGCCGTTAACCAGAGCAGATTCGATTGCTGTAACGCCAGCAAGATAAGAGAAGGATTCTGTTATCTCTTGGGCCGAAATAAATCTTGGGTTCATCGCAACACAAATCCAGGAGTCAATGGGTCACGTGGATCTACAGTGAATTTTGATTCTCCCGTTTTATAAGCCATACCTGTTACTTGAGGCAATATGGCTTTCTTTCCATCTGCAGCCACAAAATCTTGAGCAACTCCAAGGAATTGGGAATCAACAATTGAGTCATGTTTCAGGACTTCACCTAGCTCCAATTCATTCTTCTCAACAAGAGTTGCCAAGCGAGCACAAGTACCAGAACCGCATGGAGAGCGATCTACTTCGCCATCTGCAAAAATTGTTGCATTTCTTTGGCGCTTAAGACCATCAGAATCTGAAGCTAATTCTTCGTACACGATTGTTCCGTAAATTCCATTTAACCGAGGATCAGTGGGGTGCTTTGCATACTCAGTTTCATTCAGTGCCCATTTAATTTCACGGCCAATAGCAATTATCTGTGAATAAAACTCGGGAGTTACCGAGAGCGAAATTTGCGAAACATCCAACTGTGCATAGATTGCTCCGCCAAAAGAAACATCAACTATGAGATTTCCAAGTGATGTTTTAAGTTCAATATCGCTATGCATGTGATAGCTCGCAACGTTGATGAAATCAACGCTCTGAATTTCAGTTCCTTTTGTATGTACTCGAGCTGTGACTCGCCCCGATGGAACGTCGATTACAACATCAGTTATTCCGCTGGGATCAATTGCTACTTTGCCGGATTCAATAGCCCACACACCCAGTGCGATAGTTCCGTGCCCACATGCAGTTGAAAATCCATCCTTATGCCAGAAAAGAACTCCAAAATCTGCGCCATCATCATCTGGCGGTGTTATGAAACAACCATACATATCTGCATGTCCGCGCGGTTCGAAGCAAAGTAACTTTCTCAGTCCATCTACTTCTGGATTTGATATCGCGTACACCCGACGATTCGCAACTGTATCCCCAAAGATTTCTACGGGCGGATTGGCAACAATTCGAAACGGTTCTCCAGCCGTGTGGTAATCAATAGTGTGTATTGCTTGCACGTGGGAAACCTTTCAACTGGCGCAGATGTATGAGAATCATACGTCCGTAGCTCAATTCGTGAGAGCCCCAACTTGCCTCAGATGTACGAAATCAGTTGTTCTGGCGTCCATTTTTCGGCTTAATTGTAAACGTGCGAGTTTGAGTCATCTTTAGTGGAAATAAAGTCATGACGCTATCCGTACCAAAATCACAAGCTCCATTGCCACCAGTAGTTGTGTTCGAAACATTTATATCTAGAATTATCGAAACGCCATTTCGAATGAGCCGGCTTTCAGTTGCGGTTAAATTAATAAGTCCAATATTGGCTGTAATACTCTCTGAGGTTCACCGGATTAAATGACTTCATTCTGAACTACATGCGAGCTGGGGGACTCGTTGCCTTGCTTTCATTAGCGGGTTACATCGCAGTTGGAATGCCTAGTTTTCCACTGTTGGTGACAGCCCTGACAACAATTTTGCTCTTCTCTTCACTCCGGTTTCCGCGCTCTCGAACTCTCCTCTACCTTCAAATTTTTGCTTCGACCTTGATAATTCCTTCCCTTTCATTCAATGTTCAAAGTTGTATTGATTTAAATACTATTCCGTGGATCTTCAATTTGATTCTAGTAGTTTCCTTTTTTGCTGTGGTCAGTATTAAGAACTCAATTTTCAAATGGATCCCAACTGCGATTCTCACTGCTGAAACTTTATATTTCCCAATTTTTTATCCGGACCAATGCAAAAACATTTTTCTTGGTTCCTTGCCTGGGATTCCAATCATCATTGTTCTCGCAATCTCTGTCTTAGCTGTGAGAAGAAGAGAGGTGAGATTTGATGAGTTTGAATCACTCGAGGCAGCTCGTCTTTCTCAGGTAATTACTGACATCGACACATACCGCGAGTTTGAATTCGCTCAAGTTCTCAGAAATGTAAAGAAATTTACTGATTCAATCGTTACAGAGAATTTAGAGATGTCAGCCGTGCAAATTCTCAACCTGGAAATTCAGAAAATTCAAACATTTCTGGTTTGCGCTGAGTATTTCGATTCAAATCTTGTCAGAAATTTCTATGAATTCATGAGGGATCGTCAATCACGCGGAATTGCTGGGAGAATCTCGATTCTTGGTGAAAACATCAATGACCTAGATGCAAAGATTGATGAGAGCAAACTCGTAGAACAACTGACTTTGGTGCTTGCGGATTCCCCTGCCAGTTTGACTCTTGTGAAAGAGAATATTCTTGAGGTTCACATCGAAGAGCTGGATAGCTCAAGGCGTATAAAAACTATCGACTTCGACCTTGAAAATGTTCAAATTAAAGTGGAGTCGAATTTCTAGTCATTTTCTGAGTTAAAAGCTCTCACAAAAGAATTCGTTCAGATAGCGATTACCTGATGTTCACCTAAATACGTCATTATGAGAGGGTGAAAGAGTCAGTTTCGAACTATCGGGATCGCGAGCTCACTTGGCTCGACTTTGATACCCGAGTACTCGAGCTTTCTGAGGATCCAACAATCCCACTTCTTGAACGGGTGCGTTTCTTGGCTATTTTTTCATCAAACTTAGATGAATTCTTTATGGTTCGTGTCGCATCAATTAAATCAAAAATTGATCGCGGGATTACGTCTCCAAATAGCGCTGGATATACCCCTAAAGAATTGCTGAAAATAGTTCTCAATCGAACTCAAGAGCTGGTAAATATCCAAGCCGATCGATTTAAGAATCAGATAATTCCCGAACTTCGACAACATGGAATTGAATTTGCAAAAATTTCCGAGCTTAGCGATGAAGAACGCGAGCACCTGAAGAACTATTACAACGAGCGAATATTTCCCGTACTTACACCGCTAGTAGTGGATCCTTCGCACCCATTTCCTTACATTTCTGGTTTATCTCTCAACGTAGGAATCAATATCGAGTCTAGCGAAGATCAAGACATCAGTTTTGCTCGTGTAAAAGTTCCTTCAAACCTTCCTCGATTTATCAGAACCTCTGATACGTCTAAATTCAGATTTGTTCTCATCGATGAGTTAATTGCTGAACATCTTCCGGAACTATTTCCGGGTGTAAAACTAAAAGATCACTTCTTCTTTCGAGTTACCAGAAATCAGGATTTGGATCTAGACGAAGATGAAACCGAAGACATTCTTGAAACAATGGAGAAGGAACTTACTAGAAGACGCTTTGGGCCACCGGTACGTCTTGAGGTAGATAAAGTCATTCATCATGAAGTTCTTAATGAGCTTATGGACGAACTGGAAATTGAACCAGTGGATGTTCTTAAATACGACTCCCCTTTAGATTTACGAAGTCTCATCCAAATTGCTGATTTAGATTTTCCTGAACTCAAGTACAAACCATTTAGAAGTGAAACGGCAATTGAATTACGTGATGTAGATCCAGAATCTTCTGATTCTTTCTTTGCTGCGGTCCGCAAAAATGAAATACTTTTGCACCACCCTTACCAATCCTTTACAACTTCTGTCGTCAAGTTTTTAGAAAATGCCGCACGAGATCCACATGTATTGGCTATTAAACAGACTCTCTATAGAACTTCCGGTGACTCCCCTATTGTTGAAGCTCTGATTGAAGCTGCTGAAGCTGGAAAGCAGGTACTAGCCGTCATTGAAATTCGAGCCAGATTCGATGAAATGGCAAATGTTCGTTGGGCTAGGAAATTAGAAGAAGTTGGTGTTCACGTTGTGTACGGGCTAATGGGCTTAAAGACGCACGCCAAATTATCTCTGGTAGTAAGAGATGAAGGAGAAGTTCTACGTCGTTATTGTCACGTGGGGACTGGAAACTACAACCCAAAAACAGCGCGCTTCTACGACGATCTAGGCATTCTTAGTGCGGATCCTGTACTGGGAGATGATCTTTCCCGACTATTTAATGAGCTTTCTGGGTACTCAACAAAGCATGATTACACTCGAATTTTAGTTGCTCCACATAGCATGCGACGAAATTTGATTGCAAAAATAAAGAATGAGACTCGCAATCATTTAGATGGCAAGCCTGCCTGGATTAGATTCAAGCTCAATTCTCTTCTTGATGAAGAGGTAATCGATGCGATTTACGAGGCAGCTGATGCAGGCGTCAAAGTGGAAATTATTGTTCGTGGAATATGTGCGATTCAGTTAAATAACCAGGCTAGAAAAGAAAATATCAAAGTTCGCTCAGTTTTAGGTCGCTTTCTAGAACACTCACGGATCTACTTCTTCCGCAATGGTGGAAACGATGATTACTTCATCGGAAGTGCTGACATGATGCACCGAAACTTGGATCGAAGAGTGGAAGCGCTTGTCCATATCACTGCTGAGAAACATAAATCACGACTCAAGGGTATTTTGGATGACTCCGTTTCGGATGCATTTTCAACATGGAAATTAGATGATCAAAATAATTGGTCACGCAGAGTTAAGGATTTTGACGGAAATTACCTCGTGAACTTTCAAGATCACTTCATCGAAAGACACAATCAGGCATGATCAGAGCTGCAGGTGCAGTCCTTTGGCGAGAAACAAGTGAACGGGTTATTGAATTAGCCATCATTCATCGTCCTCGGTACGACGATTGGTCTTTGCCTAAAGGCAAGATGGAACCGGGCGAAACAGCAGTGCAGTGTGCCTTCCGAGAAGTCTTAGAAGAAACTTGTATTCGCACTAGATTTTCTCGTCACTTAGGCGCTGTCGAGTATCTTGAATCTGGCACTAAGAAGAGAGTTCAATATTGGGCCGCAGAAGCTCGTGGAGCAATCAATTCTTTTACCCCAAATGAAGAAGTGGATCAACTGGCTTGGCTTCCAATTGAGTTAGCTCTTGAAAAAGTAACTCATGAATCTGATAAAGAAATCATTACAAATTTTTCTTCGCAGCCAGCAGCATCAGATACCTTAATCATTCTTCGCCATACAAAAGCAATTGAGCGAGGAGATTGGGACAATTCAGATTCTCTGCGAACCTTGAGCGAATTCGGTTTAGAACAAGCACAATCTCTCATAGGTAAATTAGCTCCATTTGCAATCGATGAGATCTACACATCAAATTACACCCGCTGTGTGCAAACTGTGACCCCGCTGGCAGAAACCAGAAATCTTGATGCTGTATTGGTTCCAAACCTGAATGAAGAAATATTTGAACACGATCCAGAGCGTTCGGTCGCGTTTGCTAATGCGCTCAAACAAGATGAGAAAAACATACTTATTTGCAGCCACAATCCTGTTATTCCGACAATGGTCCGTGGAATTCTCAATACAAAATTAAAGAACCGTGAACTGATTAAACTCGAACCTGGAGATGCATGGATTGTGCATCGCATTAAGGGTGAAATCGTAGGTTTAGATTATTTGAGTATTGGGGATTAACGCTCAATCCAGTCGAGTCGATGCAACACAATGCCCTCGCGAAGAGCCCAGGGACAGATCTGAATTTCGTTAAGTTTAAGTAATTTCATTAATTGACGTGCAACCATTGCGCCCGCAACTATCTGGGGTGCGCGTTCGGCGGATACTGATTGCAATTCTTTTCTCCCTTTTACGTCTAACTCCTGCAACATTGGCACGATTTCATCGAGGGCTTCGCGAGTTAAGTGTGGTCCCAATTTTGGATAATAAGCTGATGAAATTTTTGCCAACGTTCTAAATGTCTTACTCGTACCTGTTGCAACATTCTTCTCATAGCTCGATAACGAATCCGCCAAAGGCGCAAGCGCATCTTCTAGATAGTCTTGAAGCGAATCTAGGGATTTTTGAGAAAATGGATCGCCTTTTAAATGGCTGCGTGTAAGTCTTCCGGCGCCCAATTGAAGCGAAGTCTTAAAGATTGGATTTTCTTCAGCACCGCGTGCAATTTCGAGTGATCCGCCGCCGATATCTAAAACAAGTAAGTCTCCTGATGACCACCCAAGCCATCTACGTGCAGCAAGAAAAGTAAATCGAGCCTCTTCTTCGCCCGTCAATACTTGCAAATCTATTCCACACGCTTTATTCACATGGTCAATGACCTCATTTGAATTTACAGCTTCTCTAATTGCAGAAGTGGCAAATGCCAATAACTCATCAATATCTAGATGAGCTGCATCTTCTAAATTCTTCAGAATTGCTTCAGTGATAAGAGCGATGCCGATATCGGTAATTGCACCGTTTTCATCGAGATACTCAGTTAAACGAATGACAGATTTGTGCGAAGAATTAGGAACTGGTGGTCCGCCAAGATGTCCATCAATTACTTGCAGGTGGATGGTGTTTGAACCAACATCAAGTACACCCAAGCGCATTGGGAAAGATTAGCGAGTTTAACCTGCGAAAGTGCCTGTTACTAAGAAATACACGCGACGAGAAACTGAGACTGCGTGGTCTGCAAATCGCTCGTAGTACCGACCCAAGAGGGTGATATCAATTGCGGATTCAACTCCATGTGTCCAGGTTGCATTAGTAATAGACCCCAATAGCTGTCTATGAAGTCCATCCATTTCATCGTCATCTTTCTCAACCTGGAGAGCTAAATCGGTATCTCTAGTTTCAATCACAATCGCAATTTTTCTAGAGAGATTTTCAGCAACAGTTCCCATGTGATGAACTAGATCTCTGAGCTCTGCGGGGACCACTGGCACTGGATGACGAAATCTTGTTAATTTTGCAATGTGATGTGCAAGATCGCCCATACGCTCTAAATCTGCACTCATGCGAAGAGCGGTAACTAATGCGCGCAAATCAGATGCCACTGGTTGCTGACGAGCAATGATGTCAATGATGTGAGCATCTAGATCGTGTTGGACTGAATCGACTTTCTCATCCTCAGAAATTACTTCTTCTGCCGCACCGAGATCTGAATCTATGAGCGCATGGGTCGCCTTCTTAATTGAGGACGAAACCAAATTAGATAGATCGACTAGTGTCTGAGAAACTCCATCGAGCTCCTCTTGAAAAACTGAACGGATAAGTGCCATGGGGCGAATTTAGGCGTATCCGGTGAATAACGCAATGCGCAACGGTTAACGGAAGGTAAACTGTGCTTACTAGCGGTTAGGCTTATGTCATGTGGTTCGGTCGCGAAGAAACAAAAATCTCTAGCGAAATATCACCTGTATTTTTCAATGTGCTTTCAGAACTTGGCCAGGATGCTCTCCTTGTAGCCCCTGGAGAAGTTGTTCGATTTTCCACTGAGGGAATAGAAACGCTTAACATCCTTCGCGAAAACAGGATCACAAGTCCCGAATTAGTTGCTCTCATTAGAGTCGTACGACGCACACAACAAACGCATACGGGGAAAATCGAAGTTCCTCGCGGGCCAATTGGTGAAGGAATGCGCGAACTCACTATTAGAGCTATTTATCTACATGATATTGAAAATATAGTTGTACTCATCAGTGATGAGAGTGAAGCTTCCCGTGTGCATGAAGTACGTCGAGATTTTGTGGCCAATATTTCTCACGAACTTAAAACCCCTATTGGCGCGCTCTCTCTTCTCAGCGAAGCTGTTTTATCTGCATCAGATGATCCTGCATCGGTAGTAAAATTTGCATCACGAATGCAACTGGAAGCAAAGAGACTTACAGACCTAGTTCAAGAAATTATCAATCTTTCACGTTTGCAAGATTCGGACCCATTACAAATTGCAAGTGAAAATAACGTTTCAGACCTTATTACCGAGGCTGTAGATCTCGTTAAAACGACTTCAGAGGCAAAGGGAATTCAAGTATCCGTCAATGAAATTTCAGACGTTACCGTGCTTGGCGATAGCGATCAGCTCATCATGGCAATTCATAATCTTCTAGAAAATGCCATCAACTATTCGCCACAAAACACTCACGTCTCGGTGTCTACCGCCATCGCTGACGAGATTGTGGAAATAATCGTGACAGATCAGGGAATTGGAATTCCTGAAGGTGAACTTGAACGAATTTTCGAACGCTTTTACAGAGTCGATCCTGCTCGTTCTCGCGAAACAGGTGGCACAGGACTTGGTTTATCAATTGTGAAGCACGTTGCTTCAAAACATGGCGGAGAAGTTCGAGTCTGGAGCTCTCCAAAAGTCGGCTCTTCATTTTCAATTCGCTTGCCCATTTATTCAACTCACGGAGGCACAACACAATGACCAAAATCTTAATTGTTGAAGATGAAGTTTCATTCTCTGAGGCAATTTCCTTCCTTCTCGGCAAAGAGGGTTTTGAGACTGATGTTGCAGAAAATGGGCGAATAGCTCTCGATCTATTCAAGAAATCTTCTTACGATCTTGTTCTTCTCGACCTGATGATTCCTGAAGTATCTGGGATTGAAGTATGCAGGGAGATTAGAACTTCATCCTCCGTGCCAATCATCATGCTCACTGCTAAGGATTCTGAAGTAGACAAGGTTGTAGGTCTTGAATTAGGTGCAGATGATTATGTAACAAAGCCTTACTCTTCTCGCGAATTAGTTGCACGAATTAAGGCGGTGCTAAGACGCGGTACGCCAGAGAGCTCTGACGCAAATTCTGATTCTTCAATTCAAGTTGCTGGAAGAATTAGAATGGATGTGGATCGCCATCAAGTGTCAGTGAACGAAATTCTGATCAATCTACCTCTCAAAGAGTTTGAATTACTTGAATTTCTCATGCGAAATGAAGGTCGAGTGCTCACTCGTGGCCAGTTAATTGACCGCGTGTGGGGTGGGGATTACTACGGAGATACAAAGACGCTGGATGTACACATCAAACGTTTGCGCTCAAAGATTGAAGAAGATCCTGCTAATCCAAAATTGATTCACACAATCCGCGGTTTGGGTTATAAATTCGAGGCGTAGACTGGCGATATGGCCAAGAAATTATGGAACGCTAAAGATTCATCTCGATGTATCGTAATTCCAAG
>WLCS01000020.1 GCA_009705185.1 Actinomycetota bacterium | reverse complement strand
TTCACGATGCTTCGACTGCCGAACTCGCTGTCGGATTAGCAATTGCTTCTCGCCGTGGATTTCCAGAATTTATGCAAGATCAAAAAGATGGCATTTGGAATCACCGCCGCTTTCCTGCTCTATCTGACAGCAAAGTTGGAATTGTTGGCTTTGGATCTATCGGAAAAGAAATCGCAAAGAAACTCTCTGTCTTTGATGTAAACATCACCGCATTTACTCAATCGGGCAGAGACGGTTCGCTCACCATCGATCAACTCGATAAACATCTGCCTAACCTGGATATCGTCATTTTGATTTTGCCCCTCACAGATTCTTCGCGCCACATGTTTGACGCAGCACGTTTATCGAAAATGAAGTCAGGATCTTTACTCATAAACGTGGCACGTGGACCAGTTGTCGTAACAGATGCACTTGTCGCCGAGCTAAATTCTCGTCGCATCTTTGCTGCTTTAGATGTCACAGATCCTGAACCACTTCCACAAGGTCACCCACTGTGGAGCTCACCTAATCTTTTGTTGGTTCCTCATGTCGGTGGAAATTCAGGGGCTTTTGAACCGCGTGGACGCGCACTGGTTGAATCTCAGCTCGCTCTTCTTGCTGCTGGAAAACCTCTTGAACATGTAGTTGCTCAAGGCTAGATTTCACAAATGAAAATTGATTCACACCATCACCTCTGGGATTTATCCGTACGTCCACAAACATGGATGACCGGAGACAATATGGATTCGGTTCGTCGAAACTTTGACGAAAATGACCTTCGCGAGGCAATAGCTGGCACAGGAATTGAGAAAACAATCCTTGTGCATGCCACAACCACATATGAAGAAACATATGAAATGTTGGATTTGGCTCAAAGAGATTCACTCATCATCGGTGTTGTCGGATGGTTGCAAATTGATTCCCCAAATGCCATCGCAGAGTGCGAAAAATACTTAGCAGCACCTGGTGGCAGCTACCTCAAAGGCATTCGAGATGTGGCACAAGACCTTCCGGATTCTCAATACTTAGCAAAACCACAATCAATTGCAACTGTTCAGAAATTAGGGAAGATGGGGCTGGTCTACGAGATTCTGACTAAGACTCCAGAACTCCAAGCAGGAATTGATTTAGTGAAAGCTTGCCCAGATGTTGAATTTGTTCTTGATCATATTTCTAAGCCATACATTTCTCGTCAAGAATTTGAACCATGGAAATCTCTTATTTCTGAACTTGCACGCTTTGAAAATGTTTCATGCAAAATTTCAGGAATGGTTACAGAAGCTAATTGGAATAAATGGGAAGTCTCAGATTTTGTCCCCTACGTCGATCACGTCATTGAAAGTTTTACGCCGAAAAGAATTATGTTTGGATCTGATTGGCCAGTTGCTTTGCTTGCGACTCAGAGTTATTCAGATGTTGTCCACCTTGCAGAATCAGTGACTTCTAGGCTCACTGAGAGCGAAAAGCAAGGTTTTTGGGGTAATAACGCTACCCACAAGTACAAGGTAACAAATCAATAACAATCGCTCATTTAAGGCTGAAAATAAGTAGAAAACCTTGCGAGTAATGTGCGTAAACACCTAGATTACAGCCACAGCAATTCGGCTGCTTTTGAAGGGAAACACATGAAGAAAGGTCTACTTTCAGTAGCTGCAGTAGCAGCACTGGCACTTGTAGCTGGCGTTAACGCTCCAGTACAAGCTGCAGACAAGACTCTTAAGATCGAACTGATCTCAAAGGGCGAAACTCACCAATTTTGGCAAGCAGTAAAGAAGGGTGCTGAGACACAAGCTGCGAAGATGAACGCAACAATTCACTTCCAGGGTCCAGCAGCTGAAACAATGATCGATAAGCAACTTGAAATGCTTGATGCAGCAATTGCACTTAAGCCTGATGCAATCGGTTACGCAGCACTTGGAACAACACAGTCACTTTCACACCTTAAGGCTGCACACGATGCAGGAATTCCTGTTTACATGTTCGACACAGCTGCAAGCTGTGAAGGCGGAGTTCCAGCTCTAGGTGAGAAGTCAGATTGCGCACTTGGCGTTGCATACACAAACAGCTTGGCTGCAGGTTCACTTGCTGCTGACAAGATGGCTGCACTCCTTGGTAACAAGGGCAAGGTTCTTGTTGTTGGTCACTCACAGACAAACCAGACAGGTATCGATCGTGCAAAGGGCTTCACAAACCGCATGAAGTCTAAGTACAAGGGCATCAAGCTTCTTACAACTCAGTACGCTGAGGGTGGAGACGCACTTAAGGCACAGGAAATCGTTAGCGCAGCACTTGTTGCTAACAAGGACCTCAAGGGCATCTACGGAACTAACGAAGGTGTTTCAATCGGTGCAGGCCAGGCATTCAAGGCAGCTAAGTTGAAGAACGGCGCTGTTAAGTTGATCGGCTTCGACTCAGGAAAGCAGCAGATGGCAAACATTAAGTCTGGTCTTCAGACTGGTGCTATCACACAGAGCCCAATGGGTATCGGTGCAAAGACTGTAGAAGCTCTTGTTAACTACGTACGTAACAAGACAGTTCCTAAGAACCTTATCGACACTGGTTTCTACTACTACGATAAGAGCAACATCACTAAGCCAGAAATCGCTGGAAACCTTTACGAATAAGTCGAATAATTCGACTCTTTTGTAATAAATGAAGAGATGGTGGCCGAGAGAATTCTCGGCCACCATCCTTTATTAATAAAGACAATTCTGTTTAATCTGTTTAACTTAAATTTGGGGAATATAAATGGCATCTTCGCAACTGTTAGCTCTCTCTGGTGTGAGCAAGGAATTCCCAGGGGTTAAGGCGCTAAACAATGTGAGCTTTGACCTCAATGAAGGTGAAGTCCACGCAATTGTGGGTGAAAACGGTGCAGGTAAGTCCACACTCATGAAGATTCTTTCTGGAATTTACAAGAAAGATTCTGGAGAAATCATTTACCGCGGAAAATCGGTGTCGATTCCCAATCCGTTTGAGGCGCAAAAACTTGGAATTAGCATCATCCATCAAGAACTTAACTTGATGCCTCACCTATCTGTTGCCGAGAACATTTTTATTGGCCGCGAAGATCGCTTCCCTGGCGGCGTGTTTCTCAATAATAAAAAGCTCGTTCAGGCTGCAGTAGATCTTCTTAAAGAACTAGAACTCAATCTCAACCCAAACGACATTGTTGGCGAACTTACTATTGCAAAGCAACAGATGGTCGAGATTGCAAAGGCAGTTTCCTATCGAGGTTCAGTCATCATTATGGACGAACCAACTTCATCACTTACTCCGGCTGAAACCGATGCTCTTTTTAAGATTATCCGCACACTCAAGGCAGCTGGTAAAGGCGTTGTTTATATCTCCCACCGCCTTGAAGAACTCGAGAAAATTACTGATCGCATTACAGTCCTTCGTGATGGTGAATATGTAAAGACCCTCAACACTTCTGATACTGATATCCCTGAAGTAATTTCACTGATGGTGGGGCGCAAAGTGGCCCAAGATCAGCGCCCTGAAAACCGCACTATTGGTTCAGATATTGTCTTAAGCGTTGAAAATCTCTCTGATCGCCATCTGCTTAGAGATATCTCTTTCGAGCTACGTAAGGGTGAAATTCTTGGTTTTGCAGGACTTATGGGTGCGGGCCGCACAGAACTTGCTCGCGCAATCATGGGGGCGGACCCAAAGACTGAAGGACGCATCATTTTGCATGGCAATGAGGTAAAGATTAAGCAGCCATCAGATGCAGTAGCTGCAGGAATTGGCTACCTGTCTGAAGATAGAAAACGCTTTGGACTTCTACTTGGTCAGGACATTACTTTCAACGTGATCTTGTCTTCAATTCCACGCTTCTCAAATAAATTTGGATTCCTTAAAGTGAAATCTGCTGCCGGGATTGCTCGTGAATCAATCGCACAACTTCGTGTGCGTACACCATCTGAGCGCCAATTCTTGAAGAACCTTTCAGGTGGAAATCAGCAGAAAGTAGTTATTGCAAAGTGGCTTACTCGTGACTGCGATGTTTTGATCTTTGATGAACCGACTCGCGGAATCGATGTGGGAGCAAAAGATGAGATCTACCGCCTGCTCACAAAATTGGCAGAAGAAGGAAAATCAATCATCATGATCTCCTCTGAGCTTCCAGAAGTCCTGCGCTTATCTGATCGCATTGCCGTCATGTGCGATGGTCGCCTGACCGGAATTATTGACAATAAGGATGCAAATCAAAACGTCATTATGGAACTTGCAACAAAATTCAGCGAAGACTTTACGACAGTTAACTAAACGGGAAAAGAGAGAGAAATGTCAGATGTAGCAAACAAGGCAACAAAATCTGAAGAGGCTGGAAAGTTCAAGGCCTTTGTTAAGCGTGAGATTGGAAGAGTAACCGCGCTTGCAAGTCTTGTCGTGATCTTTACTTTCTTCACCATCATGCGACCTGTATTTGCATCCTGGGCAAACGTTTCTGGTGGAATCCTGATGTCAACAACTGTTATTGGTTTAATGGCAATCGGAGTTACATTCGTCATTATCACTGGCGGTATCGATCTTTCAGTAGGTACATCCATGGCTCTCGTTGCCGTAATCGTGGGCAAGACTGTGATGGCAGCAAACCTCAATGTTTGGAGCGGAATCCTCTTTGGAATGGTTGTGGGGTCACTGTTAGGTGCAATCAACGGAATTCTCATCACAGTTCTTAAGTTGCCACCATTTATTGCAACTCTTGCGACAATGAAGGGCGCACAAGGATTGGCTCTAATCATCTCTGACCTCAAGCCAATTCTCTTTACAACAGATGTAAAGGGCTGGGATTCAATTGCTCAAGGAAACATCATTCCAAACCTGCCAAATGCTGTTCTTATTCTCTTGGTTGCCGCAGTAATTGCATCAATTATTCTCAATAAGACTGTTCTTGGTCGATACACATTTGCAATCGGTTCTAACACTGAAGCAACAAAGCTTTCAGGTGTGAAAGTTAATCGTTGGCTCATCGCTGTATATGCACTTTGCGGATTCTTCGTTGGTTTGGCTGCAGTTGTGATGACATCACGTCTAGGTTCTGCTCAGCCAGATCTCGGTCTTGGTTACGAACTTGAAGCAATTGCCGCTGTAATTATCGGTGGAACATCACTTCTTGGCGGAAAGGGAACTATCTCCGGAACCATCATCGGTGCTCTGATTATGTCAGTTCTCATTAACGGTCTTCGTATTCTCGAGCTTCAGCAAGAGTGGCAGTACGTAGTCGTTGGTGCAGTTATTCTTCTTGCCGTCTACGGAGATAACGTACGTCGTCGTCGCGCAGGCGAGACGACCAACTAGTAATTTATAAAGAAAAAGCCCCGCTTGGATAATTCCAAGTGGGGCTTTTTTATACTTCTATTTTTTCTCTTCAAGATACATGGCCACAGAATTAATGCACCAGCGCTCATCAGTAGGGACGTCGTAGCCTTCGCCAGTAAATACATGCCCTAAATGCGAATCACATTGTGCGCAACGAACTTCAGTACGAATACGCGGCGCCAATGAACGATCTTCGATCAGAGTGACGGCATCATCGGCAGATGGTGCATAGAAAGAAGGCCATCCGCATCCAGAATGAAACTTGGTTTCTGAGGTAAAGAGCACGTTCTGACAGACTTTGCAGCGATAACTTCCGACTGTATCGGTGTCGGTATATTCGCCAGTAAATGGACGCTCTGTGGCTCCTTCACGAAGCACGGCGTATGAAAGTGGATCTAAGCGAGCCTTAAGTTCTGCCTCGTTGATTGGTTCCACGGAATCATTCCTCTTGAACGATAAATAGATTAACTTTCTGGTGGCGGGTGAAGGATTTGAACCTTCGAAGGCAGAGCCGGGGGATTTACAGTCCCCTCCCATTGGCCGCTCGGGCAACCCGCCAGGGTCGTACAAGTCTTACGGCGCTTTGGTAGTGCGAGCGTCAAACGATACCTTAGGCGCTTGAACTTTAAAAATCAGGGAGGGCCGAAAGACAATGGCTGATAGCAGTTTTGACGTAGTCTCAAAAATCGACCGTATGGAGCTAGATAACGCAATAAACCAGGCTATTCGTGAGATCGATACGCGCTTTGACTTTAAGAATACTGGCGCAAAGATCGAACTTTCTGGCGACAAGTTAGCTATCGAGGCCGATACTGAAGAACGTGCAAAAGCAACTCTCGATGTTGTTAAGGACAAAATGATTAAGCGTGGAGTTTCCTTAAAGCATCTTGACGCTGGCGAACCACAGTTATCAGGAAAGATTTACAAGATTGCTTGCACCCTGAAAGAAGGAATCTCGACAGAGAATGCCAAGAAGATTGCTAAGTTCTTGCGCGATGAAGGTCCTAAATCAATTAAGACCCAAATTCAGGGCGATGAACTTCGCGTTTCATCTAAGAGCCGCGACGATCTTCAGGAAGCAATTGAGCAAATTAAGAATGGCAAGTTTGAATTCGCTGTTCAGTTTGTTAACTACCGCTAAGTGACTGGAAAACGTAGCGAGTATTCGCTCGGTCTGCTCTTTGGAATTGGCTCCTACATTTTGTGGGGACTATTTCCCCTGTATTGGCCTCTGCTTAAACCAGCTAATCCTTTAGAGATTGTTTCTCACCGAGCAGTATGGACTCTTGTTTTCTGTTTAATTATTCTTGCCCTGACAAAGCAAATGCATTCAACTCTTGCAATCATCAAGCGCCCAAAAATAATGGCTGGGCTTTTCCTGACGACTATCTTGGTTTCTATCAACTGGCTTACTTATATCTGGGCTACAAATAATGGCCATGTTGTAGAAGCTGCACTTGGTTATTACATCAACCCGCTCATCATTATTGCTTTCGGAGTTCTCTTACTGCGCGAAAAAATGCGACCTCTGCAGTGGCTTGCGGTGGGAATTGCTGCAGTGGGCGTAACTATCTTGACTATTGATTACGGCCGACTCCCCTGGGTTGCTATCTCTCTAGCGCTCTCATGGGGAACATATGGATTGGTAAAGAAGAAGCTCGATCTAGGAGCGCTGGATGGTTTAGCGATTGAAACTCTTATCTCTTTGATTCCGTATGCGGGCTACCTGATTTATCTTGGAAATCAAGGCACGGGCCAATTCGGTCAAACACCGGGGCTCACCATCCTTCTTATTAGCGCGGGAGCTGTCACTGCTATCCCACTTCTATTATTTAACGGCTCAACAACCAGACTTCCTTACAGCATTATCGGTTTGCTTCAATACATCACTCCAACGATTCAATTCTCAATTGGTGTTTGGCTTCGTCACGAAGACATGCCACTTGCGCGTTGGATTGGGTTTTTAGTGATCTGGTTAGCGCTTATCGCGCTGGGTACCGATCTTGTGAAATCAAGCCGTACGGTCGATGATCGCGTCGCATAGAGAAAATAGCGCACCCGTAACATCATTTACCGGCAATGGTCCAAGTGCCGTTCTAGCATCGCGAGCGATATCAAGTAACTGCGAACGTGATTGATCTAGTGCATCATGTGTGCGAAGAGTCTTGAGCACTTGGGCAACTGTTTTCTCATCTTTAATGGGTGACTTCAATAGCTTGATTAATTCGCGATCTTCAGCGCGAGTAGATTTCATAACGTTGAGGGTGACAAGTGTCGGCACGCCTTCACGCAGATCTGTTCCAGGAGTTTTTCCAGATTCGTGTGATTCGCTTGCAATATCAATGACATCATCTGCTAATTGAAATGCAATACCGATTTTCTCGCCAAAGACCGTAAGAGTTTCTTTAATATCAGCTGGCGCACCAGAAACCATCGCACCGAATCTCGCACTTGCTGCAATGAGAGATCCAGTCTTATCTGCCACTACTTTCAAGTAATGCTCAAGTGCATCTTGGCCCGCGCTTGGTCCTTGAGTTTCCATAATTTGACCGATGACAAGGCGTTCAAATGTAGAAGCCTGTAGTCGCACTGCCTCTGGTCCAATATCTGCAAGCAGGGCTGAAACTTTTGCAAAGAGATAATCGCCAGTAAGAATTGCAACGGTATTTCCCCAACGGTTGTTAGCACTTTCTACTCCGCGTCGAAGTGGCGCTTCATCCATAACATCATCGTGGTACAAAGTTGCTACGTGAGTAAGTTCGCACACAACGGCAGATTCGATAATTCCAAATTTAGTTTTATCGCCATAATGTGAAGCAAGAATGGTTAATAGTGGGCGTAATCTCTTGCCGCCTGCAGCTACAAGGTGACGTGAAGTCTCTTCGACGAGCGGATAATCACCTTGAATGTGGCTATAGAGAAGGCTCTCGACCTTCTGCATACTCTCCCGGAGTTCTACTTCAAGCGCGGGCGCTAACCCTGGGATTCCGAGAGATGACATTAGCGAATGAAGAGCGCAGTGGTGTTAATGAAGTCAATCAATGGCGCTGGGTAAACACCGAGGACCAAAGTCACAATTGCTGAAACCGAAATCGTGACAGTCGTAAGAGCCGATGGAATAACAACGCTTGTTCCATCTTCAACAGGATCTTTAAAGAACATAAGAACTATGACGCGAATATAGAAGAAAGCCGCCGCTGCAGAAGATAAAACACCAGCAATCAGGATTGAAGTGCTACCTGATTGATAGGCCGCAGAGAAAATTGAAAACTTTCCAATGAATCCAGATGTCAATGGAATGCCTGCGAAAGCGAGTAAGAAGAATGCAAATGTGGAAGCGAGAATCGGTGAACGTTTTCCGAGCCCGCTCCAGCGGTTGAGGTCTCCAACTTCACCAGATGAATCGCGTACCAAAGTGACGATTCCAAATGCGCCGACTGTTGCTACCCCGTATGCAAAGAGATAGAAAATGGTTGCATCAAGTCCTGATTTGCTCAGTGCAATTACGCCAGAGAGCAAGAACCCTGCATGAGCAATTGAAGAGTATGCAAGCATGCGCTTTACATCGCGCTGGGTAATTGCAACTACTGATCCAAAGACCATTGTGATGATTGCAATCAAAACCATTGCTGGTTTCCATGACCATTCTGCGTTTGCAAATGAAACGTAGAAGATACGAAGGATTGCACCGAATGCTGCAACTTTTGTTGCCGCAGCCATAAATCCAGTGATCGCTGTTGGAGCACCTTGGTACACATCAGGAGACCACGCATGGAACGGAACAGCGCCGACTTTGAAGAGTAATCCAACAGAGACAAATGCAATTCCAAGAAGCAGGAAGACATCGTTGCCAGCTCCACCAATAACACTCTGCTGGATTCCTACGAGAGTAATGGAACCCGAGTATCCGTAAAGGTATGCAATTCCAAGCAGGAAGAATGCTGATGAAAATGCACCGAGTAAGAAGTACTTAAGTGCAGATTCCTGCGATAACAATCTCCTGCGGCGAGCAAGTCCAGCCATTAAGTAAAGAGGTAGGGATAAAACTTCTAGCGCTACAAAGAGCGTGATCAAATCACTTGAGAGTGGGAATAAGAGCATTCCTGCCACTGCAAAGAGCGTCAGCGGAAATACTTCTGTGACACGAAGTTCTGCGTGCAAAGAAGAGCGCTCTTCATCTGAACCAGGAACTGCAGCAGCAAGTGCTGTGAAGTTCTCTTGATCTGCAATAAGGAAGGTAGAGAGAATGGCAATGATCAGTACGGAAGCCTGCAAGAGAACGCCAGCGCCATCAAAAGACACCGAACCCATTGCTGCATCCGTTGATGATTGATTGCGCACTCGCATGAGAGCTGCAAAAGCTGCAACTAATGAAAAGAGAGTAATAAATAATTGTGATGAATAACGTGCCGCGCGAGGTGCAAACGCTTCAATCAGAACGCCAACGAGTGCGCCTGCGAGAACAATCAGGATAGGTGCGAGCTGTGAATAATTAAGGAATGGCGTTGTGAAATCCACTTACTTACCTGCGCTATCTGACGGAGTCGGATCAGTAAAACCCTGCTGCTCTAGCACGTGTGCTGAAGCAGGGTTGATGACATTGAGTAAAGGTGAAGGATAGAAACCAAGTGCAATGATTACTGCAATCACTGGTGCGATTGCAATTTTCTCGCGAAGGTTGAGATCAGAGAGGTTTTCGTTTCCAGGTGTAGTTGGACCATGAAGTGCCTTCTGAACCGGAATCAGAATGTAGAGAGCAGCAAGAACGATTCCGAAAGTCGCGATGATTGCCGCAACCGGATATCGAGTAAATGTTCCTACAAGCACTAAGAACTCGCTTACGAAACTTGAAAGGCCTGGCAGAGCAAGAGAAGACATTCCTGCAATGAAGAATGACCATGCCATCACTGGAGTAACTCTCTGAAGTCCACCGAAATCTGCAATTGTTGTCGATCCACGTCGTGAAGACATCCAACCAGCAACAAGGAATAGCGCTGCTGTCGAGAATCCGTGGTTAAACATGTACAACGTCGCTCCACTGTGACCTTGTGAAGTCATTGCAAAAATTCCCATTGTGATAAATCCGAAGTGAGAAATTGATGTGTACGCAATCAGGCGCTTGATATCAGTGGCACCAATTGCAAGGAACGCGCCATAAATAATAGAAATCACTGCAAGAGTCAGAATCAGTGGCGTAAAAGTCTTGCTTGCATCTGGAAAGAGTGCCAAGCAGAAACGGATCATTCCAAAAGTTCCAACTTTATCGAGAACACCAAGAAGCAATACTGAAGTTCCTGGAGTTGCTGATGCTGCTGCATCAGGAAGCCATGTATGAAGTGGCCACACTGGCGCCTTAATTGCGAATGCAATAAAGAATCCGAGGAAGAGAATGTTCTGCGTTGTAGAGCTCATGTAATTGTGCATCTCAGATAGCTTTGTAATATCAAAAGTGTGCCCGCCGTTGGCACCTGAAATTACATAGAGACCAATAATTGAAGCAAGCATCAACAATCCACCAAAAAGGCTGTAGAGCAAGAACTTAACGGCTGCTGCTGCGCGTTCTCCGCTGCCGTATCCGCCAATGAGGAAATAAACTGGAATGAGCATTGCTTCGAAGATTACGTAGAAGAGGAATACATC
>WLCS01000002.1 GCA_009705185.1 Actinomycetota bacterium | reverse complement strand
GGCCAAATGCTCTCTAAAGAAACAGTTACATTATTTGAAAGCGTTCAGGAATTTACCGTCGCCGAAAAAGATGGAGTCATCATCGGATGCGGAGCTCTTCACGTTCTCTGGGAAGATCTTGCAGAAGTAAGAACTGTTGCAGTTGAGAATAGTTTTCAAAAGCAGGGCGTGGGACATAAAATTCTTGAAACTATTATTCAAAGAGCGCGCGAAATTGGCGTGAATCGAATCTTCTGCCTAACTTTTCAAACTGAATTTTTTGGTCGACATGGCTTTGAAGAAATTCATGGAACTCCTGTTGATCCTGATGTCTATCAGCAACTACTTCGCTCATACGATGCTGGTGTTGCCGAGTTCCTAGATCTCGAGTCGGTAAAGCCAAATACCTTGGGCAATACCCGCATGCTCCTAAATCTCTAGCCACCATCTCTAGTATTTTTCAGGGAATATTCCCCCCATATTTAGGGTTCTACGAGGCATAGAGCTATCCACCTCGCGCCTTCCCTACGCTGGGTTATAGGCTTGCGACCAGCACCACCTGAAGATGTAAGAAGAAGGAGTCCGCCCATGTTTGAGCGCTTTACCGATCGAGCTCGACGAGTAGTTGTCCTAGCTCAAGAAGAAGCACGCATGCTCAATCACAACTACATCGGCACAGAACACATCCTTCTTGGACTCATCCACGAAGGTGAAGGAGTGGCTGCAAAGGGGCTCGAATCTCTAGGTATTTCACTTGAGGGCGTTCGCGCGCAAGTTGAAGAAATTATTGGTCAAGGTCAACAGGCACCAAGTGGACATATTCCATTTACACCACGCGCTAAGAAAGTTCTTGAACTTTCACTTCGCGAAGCGCTGCAACTCGGACACAACTACATTGGCACTGAACACATTCTTCTCGGTCTTATTCGCGAAGGCGAAGGCGTTGCAGCACAAGTACTTGTAAAGCTTGGCGCAGATCTCAATCGTGTTCGCCAACAAGTAATTCAATTACTTTCAGGTTACCAAGGTAAAGAAGCCGTTACACAAGGTGGACCAGCCGAAGGAACTCCTTCAACATCTCTGGTACTTGATCAGTTTGGTAGAAACCTCACCGCTGCTGCACGTGAAGGAAAGCTCGACCCAGTTATCGGTCGCGAAAATGAAATTGAACGCGTGATGCAGGTTCTTTCACGACGTACAAAAAATAACCCTGTTCTTATTGGAGAACCTGGTGTTGGAAAGACTGCAGTTGTTGAAGGTCTTGCACAAGCAATTGCAAAGAACGATGTCCCTGAAACACTCAAGGATAAGCAGCTGTACTCACTCGATCTAGGTGCACTCGTTGCGGGATCACGTTACCGTGGAGATTTCGAAGAACGTCTCAAGAAAGTTCTTAAGGAAATCAAAACTCGCGGAGACATCATTATTTTCATCGATGAAATTCACACACTTGTTGGCGCTGGCGCTGCAGAAGGCGCAATTGATGCTGCAAGCATCTTGAAGCCAATGCTTGCACGTGGTGAACTCCAGACTATTGGCGCAACAACTCTTGACGAATATCGCAAGCACATCGAAAAAGATGCAGCGCTAGAACGTCGATTCCAGCCAATTCAGGTGAAAGAACCTTCAGTAGCCCACACAATTGAAATCCTTAAGGGACTTCGCGATCGTTACGAAACACACCATAGAGTTTCGATTACTGATGGAGCACTCGCTGCTGCAGCAAATATGGCAGACCGTTATGTTTCAGATCGCTTCCTTCCAGATAAGGCAATCGATCTCATTGATGAAGCTGGCTCACGTCTACGCATTAAGCGCATGACTGCTCCTGCTGAACTTCGTGAATTCGATGAAAAAATTGCTGAAGCTCGCAAAGCTAAAGAATCTGCAATTGACGGACAAGATTTCGAAGGTGCAGCAGCGCTTCGCGATAAGGAAAAAACCCTTATTCAAGAGAAGCAAGAAGCTGAGAAGAATTGGAAAGCAACTGATCTAGATAAGGTCACAGAAGTAGATGAAGAACTTATTGCGCAAGTTCTCTCTGCATCAACTGGAATTCCAGTATTCAAATTAACTGAAGAAGAAACTGCTCGACTTCTTCGTATGGAAGATGAACTTCATCGCCGCGTTATTGGACAGGATCAAGCGATCAAAGCTTTGTCACAAGCAATTCGTCGTACTCGCGCTGGTCTGAAAGATCCAAAGCGTCCCGGGGGTTCATTTATCTTTGCTGGCCCATCTGGTGTTGGTAAGACAGAACTTTCACGCACTCTTGCTTCATTCCTCTTTGGAGATGAAACTGCATTAATCCAACTTGATATGTCTGAATACTCAGAGCGTCACACCGCGTCACGTCTCTTCGGTGCACCTCCGGGATATGTTGGTTACGACGAAGGTGGACAACTCACTGAAAAGGTTCGTCGTCGCCCATTCTCAGTCGTTCTCTTTGATGAAATCGAAAAGGCTCACCCAGATATCTTTAACTCACTTCTTCAGGTGCTTGAAGATGGACGTCTTACAGATTCACAAGGTCGCACAGTAGATTTCAAGAACACAGTAATCATCATGACCACAAACCTTGGAACTCGAGATATTTCTAAATCTCTAGGGCTTGGTTTTGCTAATGCAGATGACGATCTCACTAATTACGATCGCATGAAGGGCAAAGTTCAGGACGAACTTAAGAATCACTTCCGTCCAGAATTCCTGAACCGCATCGATGATGTCATCGTCTTCCACCAGCTCACAAAGGATCAGATCATTCAGATTGTTGATCTCATGATTGCTGGCCTAGATGATCGCTTGAAGGCGAAAGATATGGGAATCGAACTCACACAAGCAGCGAAGGATCTCCTTGCAGCTCGCGGGTATGACCCACTTCTTGGTGCGCGTCCGCTCCGTCGAGTTATTCAGCGAGAAATTGAAGATTCACTTTCAGAGCGAATCCTCTTTAACGAACTCAAGGCTGGCGAAATCATTGTTGTAGATGTCGAAGGCGTGGATGCCGATGCGAAATTTACATTCGCAGGTTCTCCAAAGGTTGCAACACCTGATACTCCTGAAGATCTTGCAGAAGCGACTAAGTAATTAGCTTTAGGAGAGAAATTTCTTTCCTGGGTTCAAGATGTTGTTGGGGTCGAAGACTCTTTTGATATCTCGCTGAAGCTCTATAACTGTCGGTGAAATTTCATTGCCAATGAGCTTGGTTTTAATCAGTCCAATGCCATGCTCGCCACTTGCTGTTCCGCCAAGTGATTGTGCAATTCTGACAATCTCTTCAAAAACTTCAATTGCTTTTGCTGCAGCCTTCGCATCGCCATGACCATGCACAATTGTTGGATGCATATTTCCGTCACCGGCATGACCAAATATTCCTATGACTAAACCAGATTCCTGGCTGAGTTTTTCGACCTTTTCAACAAAATGTGCAATCTCACTTATCGGAAGAGCAACATCATCGAGAAGAGTTGCTCCCATACGTTCAAGAGCGGGATAGGCCATCTTTCTGACACGAATCAAATCCGCGGTATCGGCGGGATCATCTGAGAACACGCCATCGATTAACTTAAATTCCTTACACACTTCTAACGCCGCTTCACATTGATCTTTATTTTCATCGAGTTGCATGATCAGTACTGCCCCGGAAACTTCAAACCCGAGCGGATGCCACGCTTCAACAGCGTTTAACGTGGTCTGATCAATGATTTCTAACATCGAAGGACGAAATTTCAGAAGTGCCGACGAAGCCGATGCGGCCAGATTTATATTCGGAAATGTTGCAACAAGAGTTGCTGGTGACTGTGGCCTCACCTCTAGATTCAATGTCAATTCCGTTATGACTCCAAGAGTGCCTTCGGAACCTACGAATAAATGAAGCAAGTCATAAGTAGTTACTGACTTTTTTGTATCGCTGCCAAGTTCAATAACCTGACCATTAGCTAGAACAACTTGCATTGCACGTACATGTGCGGCGGTGACCCCGTACTTAACGCAACACATTCCACCGGCATTGGTTGCTGCATTTCCACCTAAGGTAGACCAATCTCTACTTGCAGGATCTGGAAGATAAGCAAGACCGTGCTCTTTCACTGCATTATCTAGGTCTAAATTAATGACTCCGGCTTGCACCCGTGCAATTTGATTCTGCTCATCAATAGAAATTATCCGATTCATTTTCTCCAGAGAAATAACTAGAGATGCATCAGTGGAATTTGCGCCACCAGCCAGACCGCTACCGGCCCCTCTTGTAACAACAGGGATGTGATGCTCGTTTGCGTATTTCAGAGCTATTGAAATTTCTTGTGCACTACGCGCCAATAGCACTGCAAATGGAGGCGCAGATGATGCGAATGGTGCCTGATCGTGCGAATACGAAGCGGTGATATCTGGATCGGTTATCAAAGAAATATTCTCGCCAAGAAGCTCTTGAAGCTTCAGTGCGTGACTCATGGGTAGAACTCTACCTAGGAAGTGAAAATTTGTTCCTGCCTCGCGCCTCAATTAATCCATCATCAAGCAGGGTGAGGATCGCTTTTTCGAGTTGGGAAGGAACGTCCCATAATTCCTGAATCTGTGCACGAGTGAGAATTTCATTTTCCCGCAAGGATTGCACAATCATTCCTCGACATTGACGGTCTGTGCCATGCCAGGTTTGTCGTCTCTTCACTATTTCAGATTGCGGATAATCCAAACTGCGCCATAAACATTTATTTGCCACAGGGCAGAGTGCGCACTTAGGAGATTGCGCAGTGCAGATAAGTGCACCGAGCTCCATCGTTGCAGCTGCCCACACATGTGGATCCTTTTTCGGAATGAGCTGCTCGTAGCGTTCCTTCTCATCTTTTGTTGCTGAGTTCTTAGGTGTTTGTTCTCCGTCGTATAAACGTGAAAAGAGTCTTCGAATATTGATATCAAGAACGAGAGATCGTTCAGAGAATGCGAAGGCAACCATTGCTGCCGCTGTGTATTCACCAATACCCGGAAGTTTGCGAAGTTCGGTTTCAGTCGTTGGTATTTTCCCACCGTGCTGGGAGGTGATCACCTTTGCACATTCGTGCAATCTGAGCGCACGCCGTGGATATCCAAGGCGCCCCCATGAAGTAATTACTTCTGCAGGAGTTGCTTTAGCAAGTGCAGCAGCCGACGGCCACTTCTGCATCCACTGGTTATATACAGGCAGGACTCGGTTGACTGGAGTTTGTTGCAACATAAACTCTGAAACAAGAATTCCCCAAGCATCTGCTTTTCGCCAAGGTAAATCTCTCTTATTTTTCTTAAACCACTGCGAAATTTCTTTTGCGTAACTCTGGTCCGACATTATTCGCCGTTAATTTTCACTCGCAGTAACGCTTGATCAAGGCGCGAAACTTCGACAATCTCCATTCCATCAATTTTCACATCAGATCCAGTTGGAACAAGAGCTCGCTTAAAACCAAGTCGATAAGCTTCAGCAAGCCGTCTTGAGACTCCACTTACTTTTCTGATTTCACCAGCAAGACCAACTTCACCTATAGCAACAAGATCAGCAGGCAAGGCAAGGTTTTTTGCTGCTGATGCAACGGCCAGTGCAAGAGCGAGGTCTGCAGCGGGTTCAGACATTTTCATTCCTCCGACAGTTGCTGCATACACATCTCTTCCGCCGACGCGCACATGTGCGCGAAGTTCGAGAACTGCAAGAGTCATGGAAGTACGGGCTGAATCAAGTCCGCTAGTGACACGTCGCGCATTACCGAAATCATTTTCTCGTCCCGCACTTACAAGAGCCTGAATTTCGGCTAGCAGTGGACGTCTTCCTTCAAGAGTTACGGTCACGCAGGTTCCTGGCACTGGCTCTGTGTGACGAGATGTAAAGAGACCAGTTGGATCAAGAACGCTTTCGATTCCGGTATCGCTGAGATCAAAACAACCAACTTCATCGCTTGCACCAAAACGATTTTTAATCGCACGAATAAGGCGAAGACGTGAATGACGCTCTCCTTCAAATTGAAGAACAACATCAACAATATGTTCGAGTAAACGAGGACCGGCAATCGAACCATCCTTAGTGACGTGCCCAACCAGAAGCAATGTGATGTCACGATCTTTACAAATTCGAATCAGCGCACCAGCAACTTCGCGAACTTGAGTTACTCCACCTGGTGCACCATCTGCTGTTGATGATCCGATTGTTTGAATCGAGTCAATAATCAATAACTGAGGTTTCACTGAATCTATATGTGCAATTACTGCACCTAAATCAGTTTCAGATGCTAAAAATAGTTGCGGATCAACAGCGTTAATTCTTTCGGCACGCAGTCGCACTTGCGAAGCTGATTCTTCTCCGGAGATATAGAGGGCAGGAATTCCTTGGGATGCTGTTTGTGCTGCAACAGATAAGAGCAAGGTAGATTTTCCAACGCCGGGTTCGCCAGCCAGAAGAATTGCTGCACCAGGAACTAGGCCACCGCCAAGAACACGATCTAACTCAGTGACACCAGTGGGTTTTGCTTGCGCAGCTGAAAGATCGACCTCGCCGATAGGTGTGGCCTTATGTGTAACTGAACCTGCAACAAGTGAAAGTTTCTTTGGTGCTGCTAACTCTTCGACAGTTCCCCATGCTTGGCATTCTCCGCAGCGCCCAACCCATTTTTGCGAAGTCCATCCGCATTCAAAACAACGGAAGGGATCCTTTTCAACCTTAGCCATGGAAGTAGGTTAGAGCAGAGAACTGACTACTTGTTGGCTGCGATGGTTGCTGGGTGTTGAATGACGAAGAGTGGCAATGAACGTGCTTGAGCGTCTTTAATCCCCTGAATACGGCGATCGCAATGCTCAGCCAAGATTGCATATGCATCTTTACCCATGAGCTGTTGAAGTTCAGCCTTATTTGAAATGTAAACCGGTTCGCTGCCGACGTGCGCATCAGTATTGCTTGTGCAATACCAATCGAAATCATCTCCGCCATCGCCCCAACCGAGTCTTTCGTATTCGCCGATGACAGTCACTGAATATTCGCGTTCGCCGACTTCACGTGTTTCATAACTACGGCGCAAAGGAAGTTGCCAGCACACATCTGGTTTTGTATCTACGAAGTGAATCTCTCGCTTTTGTGCAAGATGGTGCAGCACGCAACCAAATGATCCAGTGAAACCCGGAGCTTCATAACCTTTGCGGTTAAGGAATATGCATGCATCATTTACTGTACGAGTTTTTCTCTCTTTATCTTCATCTAAATCTGTAATGCGAAGATTTCCACCTGGTTTCTTAGGGCGCGCTTCTTCGTAGAACTGCCACATATCTGGAGTTAAGAATTCAGCGGCTTTACGTACGCGCTCTTCATCATCTTCATCTGAGTACATCGCACCTTCTGTGCAGCAGCCATCATTTGGGCGGTCTTTAAATACGCCTTTGCAGCCATCGCCGTAGATACAGGTCCAGAAAGATGTGAGCCAGGTGAGGTCACACTTGAAAATTTCTTCTTCATCATTGGGGTCTGTGAATTCGACCCAGTCGCGTGCAAAACCTGGCTTTATCTCTGACATAGTCGCAGAGCCTACGCGTACTCTTTCGCCATGGCTAATTACGAGGGCATCAATCGCGTTGGAATTATCGGTGCCGGAACAATGGGGGAAGCATTTATTGCAGCCCTGATTCGTTCAGGATTATCTGCAGATGCTATTTCCATCGTTGTTCGACGTGCAGAACATGGAGTTGAGCTCTCATCTAAATATGGCGTGATTGTAAAAGAGCTAGCGGATGCCGTTTCGAGTTCAGATGTAATCATTCTTGGAATCAAACCCCAAGGACTTGCAGATCTGATGCCACAGATTCAGTCCCATCTGCGCAAAGAGACATTGGTCTTATCACTTCTGGCCGGTAAGACAATATCCGGGATTTCAGATGGCCTCGCAGGTCATTCTTCAATTGCACGCGTTATGCCAAATACACCAACACTTGTTGGAAAAGGAATGGCTGGATATTCGCTCTCAAGCGAAGTCACCGAAGTTCAAAAAAAATTTATTGATCAACTTCTTGCTGCAACAGGTAAGTCGATTGAAATTCCTGAAGAACTTCAGAATGCACTTACAGGAACAAGTGGCTCTGGCCCGGCGTACTTCTTTAGATTTGTAGAGGCGATGATTGATGGTTCTGTTGCCATGGGAATCTCTCGTGAGGATGCAACAACGCTCACGATTCAAACAATTGTTGGTGCAGCAGCCCTGCTTGATGAATCTGGAGAAACCCCAACTCGCTTGCGCGAAAAAGTTACGAGTTTAAAGGGAGCAACAGCAGAAGCGCTCGCAGTATTTGAAGCAGCTGGAATTTCGGAAATTGTTGCTCAAGCAATGGCTGCTTCTGCGCGACGTTCGGAAGAGCTAGCTCAATAATGAAAAAGAAGTTGGCTTTACCGATTGCAGCCTTAGTTATTGCAAGCTTGAGTTTTGCTGCATCTGCAAGTGCAGCACAGAAAAGTATCTCTGTAAAAAAGATTGAGAAGTTGGTCGCCACAACCGATGCCGAGATGCTCATTGCCAGCGGGCCTTCAATAATTCTGATTTCAAATACCGAATCACCTACTGCGCGAATTTCACTAACGGCACTTGATTCAACAGGTTTACCAACGTGGCAGAAAAAAATTGAATCACAACAAGATCAAATGGCTTCGGCAGCAACAACAGATACCGAAGGCAACATTTGGCTGGCAGGTTTTTCTGCACCTCAAAACGCAGTTGAGAGCGCTACTGCCGCAGTCGTTGCAGATAACCCCGATGGGGTGGTACCCGAGCTATATCCAAATATTCGTCAAGATTTACGAGTCCTGACAGTTTGGAAACTCTCATCAATCGGAGATGTGATTTCAACATATTCGAAAGAACTCACAGAGCCAGGGCTGATAAATGCAATCGCAGTGAATGCCACAGGTGTTTCAGTCGTTGGTCAATTTACAGATAAACCCTTTCTTATCACTGCAAACCAATCTGGAACGTTGAGCAAGATGTACTTCGTAGGAACTGCTAAGACAACGATCAATACAGTAGTGAGGAATTCTGATTCTTCGTCCAGTCTTTTTGGTTCGAGTACAGAAAAATTGGGCGGTAAAACTCTCGTTGGTAAGCGAGATGGAATTCTTATGAAGGTTTCTAAATCTGGATCTGTAACCGCTGTAGTCAGAAGCTCAATAGCAAAAGGTGACCGCTCATGGTTAAGTGCTGATTCAAACTTATTGCTTACTGGATATGTTAAGTCTGGAAAAATCACAGAGAGCGCGATCACGAAATTCAATTCATCATTCGCTCCAACTTGGACTATCCGAATTCAATCTTCTGGCGAGTCAGTGGGACTGAGCTCTGGAAAGAATTCTATTGCAGCGCTGAGTTCTACTTCAGCAGTGAAGTCACTCGTCGGCTGGAAACCAACAAAGAACCAACTGCTAGTAGTCAGTTTTGATTCCAAAGGAATTATCACCGGTGCATCTGGAAGTTCTGAGTTATCCGCTCCTGTTGCTCTTTCTTATTCGAAAGAGTTAGGAGTAGTCGGGCTTGCTAAAGCTGCAGATCAATCTGTCGCAGTCTTTAAAGTTCCCAAGTAATTCGTTATGGCCGGAACATACTTAGTTGTCCGTTATATCCGGCAACCAGGTATCTCACGCGATCTACAAGAATCCAACCCGAAGCTATTCCGTTTAGATTTTCTTCTGCTGTGACTAACGAAATTGTTGGTGACTTTCTGGAATGGTCAAGGACACATAATCTGTGTGCGCAATTAAATGCAGTTGCGGTTCCATCAGTATTAAGAAATGCGGTCGGAGCTCCGTAATTGTCAGTGGTTGCCGCATTCTGAGTTGGTGGGTTTTGAATATAACTCCAACGAATCTTTGAAGGGTTTGGCATAGTTGCAGGTGCTGCTATTAACCAGGTTGCAAAGACTCCATTAACGTTCTTTGCAATTGAAACGTCGTATCCTGTCATGGGCGCTACAGGCCCAGAAGTATCAAGATTGAAATATGTCCATGGAGTATTAGAGAAAGTATCTCGTGAAGCAACGCGAACTTCGCCAGATGTAGGTTGCTTTCTCTGGTTTATAGACAGGACTGAATCATAAATGACATAAGTTTTTCGACCATTGAATGTTGCGCGCAGGTGAAAACCAACATCTCCTGTGGTTCTACCTTCAGTTTTCTTGTCACCATCAACGAGTTCGTAAGTCCACTTTGTGGCGTTCTTAAGTCGAGATGCGCCTAGGAGAATTCCCTGACTTTCATCACGATAGAAGACTTGAACTCCAGCAGCTGTGGCAACACAAGCGCTAGAGACACTTACATCGCTCGCTGTTCTAAAGCGTAAAGATTCCCTGTAGTCATTTACCGACGTACCGTTTCCATCCACAATTTCGTAAGTAAATTTCTTTCCATCATAGGTCGCATAGTGCAAATCTTTCTCTACATTTTCAGAGTAGAAAATGTGCAAGGTTTGAGTAGTTCCAGATCCATTCACGCATGTCGAGATAGGTTTCGAAATAGGCGTCTTTGTTCGCGGAGAGGTTCCACCAGCTCCGTCGACCGTGAGCTTTTTCCACTTCTTACCTTCCCACGTTGCAATCTTTAAGCGACCACTTGTGGAATCTGAATACAGAACTGTTGGCTTCTTATTAAAAATAACTGTGGTGAGGTTCTTTGCATCTGCTTCGTCATCAATGACAAAACGTTGCCATGACTTTTGGGGGGTAATAGGAGTTGTAATCACTGCTTCTGAAGAACCATTTGAATTTGATGCAACGACGCTAAAGCTATAACTGGTGCCATTTTTTAACCCTGTAAATGTGATGGGTGAAGTTGAGGAGCTTATAACTTCATCAGTTTTGAGATTTCGCACGGTGTAGAGACTGACCTGAGATGTACGGGCATTTGCTGGGGGATCGAAGGTGACAATTGCTGCTGAATCAGAGATGAGAGCAGAAGCATTGCGAACACCTTGTGGAATTCCGACAGCCAATCCAAGGGGAGGTTTGCGTCGCATATCTTCCATCATCGCAAGCAAGAGTGGGCCAGGCTCTCTAAAAATTTCACCTGCATCAAGATTAGGTGTCATGATTCGATTGAGATCTGATTTTGAATATGTTGCTTCATCAAGGTGGCTTACAGAAGAACCCTCTTCATATTTCGCTGGCGTATATAGGAGAGGTTTGACTCCACCGTTTGCCGCAATTCCTAACGCACCAGACCACACCAAAGTTGAAGTCAGTGCTTTGCCAAGCTCAATCGATGGTGTGGGTAAATCTGACAGTCTGCGTCCATCTGGAAGTTGGGCGTATGCATCAAAAGGTGTTGGTTGTTCGATACTTCCGTATCCAAAGAAATTGTCATATGAGTCAGTGGAGAGAAAACCTAATCCGTGACCCATCTCGTGCAAGAACACTGATTCAAGGTCGTATTCAGTTAATCGTGGAGCTCCATCATTTCTGGTGTTCCAACTTGCGGATGAATTAACTTGGATAACCATTTCAGGATTGCTGGGATCTAAATCTTTTCCAGCTAAAGCATTTGCTAGCGCAGATGGATACCAAAGGCTGGCATCTGGCGCACCGTCAAAACCTGCGTAGTAACTTCCGGGACGTGCGCTACCAAGAATTCCGCTTGAAGAGGCGCGGCTCCATGTTGCATCGATTGTTATAGAAACTTTTGAAGAAAAGTTTGCACCCCATACATCTACTGCTGCTTGGAAATCTTTCTTCGCCCATTCTGGGAAATTTTTATAGTTAACAACAAATTTTGATTTTTGTTCAAGGTAGGCAACTTTTGGATTTCTACTTTGCGTAACTGCAGTTGCAGGGCCTGCGTAAACGTGACCCCAGACAGTAGACGGGGCAACTCTAAATGTTGAAAGTGCTTGAGATTGAATTGGTGAAGCAAGAGAGATAAGGAGAGTAAACGCTGTGAGAGCGATTCCTGCCCTACGTGTTAAGCCTCTCATAGCGCCCAACGCTATCAGGATGAGAGAATGCAGTCATGACCACAGTCACGGTTTATTCTCGCCAAGGCTGTCATCTTTGTGAAACTGCTGAAAATACACTTGAAATTCTCAGCAAAGAATTGATCTTCAATCTGGAAAAAATATTAATTGATGGTAATTCTGAGTTAGAGAAGTTATATGGAACTGAAGTGCCTGTGATTCATATTGATGGAGAGCACCATGACTTTTATAAAGTTGATGAAGCTAGATTTAGAGCTTGCCTTGAAAAACATCGTCAGCATCAATAATTTTGTAGGAATAGCCTTGCTCGGCTAAGAACCGTTGACGATTTTGTGCAAAATCTTGATCGATAGTGTCTCTCGAAACAACGGAGTAAAACTTTGCACCGCGACCATCTGCTTTAGGTCTAAGAATTCTTCCTAATCGCTGAGCTTCTTCCTGACGTGAACCAAAAGCACCAGACACTTGAATCGCAATTGTGGCTTCAGGAAGGTCCACAGAAAAGTTAGCAACTTTTGAAACAACTAAACATGTGATTTCACCAGTACGAAAGGCAGCAAAGAGGCGCTCACGTTCTTTTTGTGGAGTGTCTCCTTTGATTACGGGCACTCCAAGAGTTTCAGATAAATCATCAAGTTGATCTAGATACTGACCGATGACAAGAATCTGCTCGTTTGCATGATGTGCAACTATTTCCTCAACGACTGTGCGCTTAGTTCTCGTTGTTGCGCAATAGCGATAGCGATTTTCTGGTTCAGCTGTTGCGTAAGCAAGACGTTCTGCTTCGGTGAGATTGACACGTACCTCAATACATTCAGCCGGTGCGATGTATCCCTGAGCTTCAATCTCTTTCCATGGCACATCAAATCTCTTTGGGCCAATAAGTGAGAAGACTTCGCCTTCCATGCCATCTTCACGTACAAGTGTTGCAGTAAGTCCAAGTCTGCGACGAGATTGAATATCTGCAGTAAAGCGAAAAATTGGTGCAGGCAATAGGTGCACTTCGTCATAGATGATGAGTCCCCAATCGTGGGTATCAAAAAGATCTAGGTGTGCGTACACACCGTTCTTCTTCTTTGTCATCACTTGATACGTTGCAATTGTTACCGGGCGGATTTCCTTCTTAGATCCAGAATATTCACCAATCTCATCTTCATTGAGCGTTGTGCGCTTAAGTAATTCATCACGCCACTGACGCGCAGCAATGGTGTTAGTTACCAAAATAAGAGTTGTTGCTTTTGCATGTGCCATGGCAGCGGCACCAACAATTGTTTTTCCAGCACCGCATGGCAGAACAACTACTCCGGAACCGCCATGCCAAAAACCTTCTGCAGCATGCTCTTGGTACTGACGAATTTTCCATCCATCTTCTTTAAGAGCTATTTCATGCGCTTGTCCATCGACATATCCTGCGAAATCTTCCGCAGGCCAACCAAGCCGTAGGAGTGATTGCTTAATCTGACCTCGCTGACTTGGGTGCACAGCAATTGTTTCTTTATCAATGCGGACCCCAAGCAGAGGTGCAATCTTCTTCGCACGAATTACTTCTTCTAAAACACCAGTGTCGGTAGTGACAAGAATAAGTCCGTGAATTGGATCAGCTTCTAGTCGTAGACGACCATAACGAGACATGGTCTCTGCAATATCGACAAGCAGTGAATGTGGCACCGCATACCGTGAGTATTTAATAAGTGTGTCTATAACTAACTCAGCATCATGTCCTGCGGCACGAGCATTCCATAAACCAAGATTTGTTAAACGATAAGTATGAATGTGTTCAGGTGAACGCTCTAACTCTGCAAATGGAGCAATCGCACGTCGACATTCAGTCGACAAAATATGGTCGACATCGAGAAGGAGAGTTTTATCGCTCTGGACAATTAATGGTCCATCGGTCATGAAAGCAGATCCTTAATAAAGGCGTGAAGAAAATCGCTACGTTCTTGCATTGAAGAAATGCTTACCCATTCACTTGGAGCGTGTGCACCACCGCCGACAGCACCTAATCCATCAAGTACCTGAGCACCTGCAGCTGCAGCAAAATTTCCATCACTTGCTCCGCCGACTTCAGCACAACCAAGTGGTGACATTCCTATCGCTGCTGCAACTTTCTCTGCGCGCTCATAGAGAACTTTGGTTGAAGCAGGCTGTAGCGGTGGACGGTTTAAACCACCTGTAACTTCCAAGCGCGCCTGAGGATTAACCGCAACGAGAGATTTGATTTCACGATCTACACGCTCTAATTCTGCTTGAGAAAAAGATCGTGCATCAATATCAAGAATTGCAAGATCTGGAACAGTATTTGTTGTGTTGCCAGAGGAGAGCAAAGTAGGAACGACAGTTGTTCCAAATTCCGCATTTTCTAAAGTTGATAGTTTCAAAATTGCATGTGCAATTTCAGTTGTCGAGTTAATCCCCTTTTCTGGTTCAAGGCCAGCATGAGAGGCAAGACCGTGAACTTTGATTTGGTACATCGCAGTTCCTTTGCGACCTGTCTTCACTTTTCCATCTAGGGATGCTTCAAGAACAAGTACCGCTTTCGCGTGAGAAGAAACTTCTTTAATAAGGGCCTTTGATGCATGGCTGCCGGTTTCTTCATCAGTGGTTGCAATAAGCGCAACTGATCCTTCGATTCCCTTAAGGGCATAGAGAGCTTGAACAAATCCTGCCTTCATATCGAATGTTCCGGGACCACGTAGTACATCGCCATTTATTTCCCAAAGCGGTTGGTAAGAACCAACTGGCCACACGGTATCTAAGTGAGCGAGAACGACAACATCAGGTTGTTCTGCGCCCCACCAAAATACTGGTCGACCTTCAATTTCTTTTATTTGTGCCGGAACACCTAATACGCGCGTTGCGATATCACTTGCAAGTGTGACGACACTTCGGCATGCAGCAAGATCATCACTGGGGGATTCACAGCGAACGAGTGCTTCTAGTGCTGCCAACATAGGCTCAAGTCTGCCGTATGTGGGTCCTTTCTCGCTTGTCATAGCGCGGCTACCCCCGTGATTCGAGCGATTCGGAAGGTCTGCACTTCGCCAGTGGCATGGTCGCGTGCAACAAGTGAGCCAGCAGAGAGCTTGAGCGGATCAATAATGCGATGAGAAACTAAACCATTGTTATCTGCATAACCGATTGAAAGTGATGTCGCGGGTTGATTTTGTAAGTAGTCAGATAGTAATTCGAGAGTTTCGTTTGCAGTAGTACGTGGAAGAGAACCCAGAGCTTCTGTAGCGATATTTCGCATGGTGCTTTGTTTACGACTTGATTTTTCTCCAGTTCGAAGCGCACGAAGAGCGCCTTGAATTTGAATTTCATCAGGCGTATCTATTTCGCCAATAATTCTTGGAGGGCGGGCTTTAGTTTGCGCTCGCTGTATTCGAGGTCCGCTCAGGAGTATTCCGCGAGAATCTTCGCCAGCTGGTAGATAACCACAACTTCTCAGAATGTTCATTACTTCTGCAGCATCATGGCCGCAAATGATGACTTCCGATGCAATTTTTCTGAGGCCAAGAATTTCAAGTCGCTTGTCGCCAATGATTTGTGTAATCAGCGCAGGATCTTCACAACGAATAAATGACGATGTATTTCCAACACGTAATTTTCCGTGTTTCTTGGCAACATCTGCAATGAGATATTCCAAGGGTTGCGGCATTGGAGTCTTGGAATTCTTTGCAAGGAATTTCGCAATCTCATCGCCGGTTCGGCCGTGATCTAGCCCTCGACGAATTGTGCTCTCGGAGAATCGAAAAACAGTTGCACCGCCTCGTGATTCAACATCGGCTATGAGAGCGAGTTCTTGTGCGATCTCATGTTCTAGCGGGCCTGGTGCAATTGCAGTGTTATCGCCCTGAATAAGGATGTGATCGACAGCTTTAGGTAAGTCAGAATCGATTGAAGTGTTATCTCCACCATCGAGAAAATCGATTCCATAAGTAGAAATTTGACCTTGACCAGTGATTCCAAGCCATTCTGCTTCTCGAAGTGTCCACGAGACGTAATCTTTCTGAAGTCCACCCGATCGCTTGCTCGGAGCTATCCATTGCGCAGCTTTATAAAGATTTTCTAGATCAGGGGCGCAATCTGAATTCTCTTTTAACAAGTGAAGAATTATTCGACGTGTTCCAGCAGCGAGCGAACGATCTAATTCAGGACCCAGAGGCGCAGTATTTTTCTGTCCCTCTTTTCCAACTAAGCCTGACATTCGAGATGAGATAAACCATGAAGAGGCAAGTGTCTGCCAACGTGAAGCGGCACTTTGTGTAAGCCATAGATCGAATTGATGGGTTGGAAGAATTTTGTCATCAGGATCAATTGTTAGTAGTCCTGAAAGATAAGAAACTTCTGCGACAAATGCGGCGCAACTTTCATCCACACCTAAATGAAGTGAGAGCTCTTTGAGTTCTCTTACTCCAAGCCCTCCTGATCTCAGAGCCGTCGCAGGTTCTTGTGACCAGTAATTCAGAACTTCTTCAGTCCAGCGCAAGAATGTGGTGATATTTGCGATTGCTGCAAGCTGGACGTTTTTAGAATTTCTGGAAGTGCCAGTGACTTCAGGAGCTGAATTTTCGAGTTCGCGATGAACTTTATTGCCGCGAAGATAAATCGCAACTTCTCTAGGGAGCACAACAGTTTGTTGGTTAAATGGAATTAAGAAATTCTCATCAAGTAACCATTGAACTCCTGCACTGGGTTTCTTGATATCAGAGATTGCGCCACGAGGCGGCCCCCACAACATCGCATCGAGAACTTTCTTCGCAGATGCTGGTGCGTCATCGAGTTTCTTTAATTTTAATGGCGCCATAGAAGCTGGTCCCAAACCAGCAACTTCATTTCCGAGAACTTCCCTCAGAGTATTTGGAAGTCGATACCCATCTTTATCTTGATAGATGAGTCCTCGTTCAATAAATCCTGAGAGCAAGAAGAGAGCTGACTTTTCAGTGATTGCACTTAACTCTTTATCTGAAAATGGTTCTGTAAGCACAGCACATGCTTCAAGTACTTGTAGTTGCCATTTATTAAGACCATCTACTGCTCTTGCAAGGCTAGGGGCCGATGATGCTCTGATTGCCAAACTTGCAACATCTGGAGGGACTGGAGTTACTAAATCTGGTCGATGCGTAAACATGGCGATAAGCGCAGCATCATCGAGAGTGCGTAAGTAATCGGCATAAGAACGAATTTCCATAACCTGCCAACGATAGCCGTATGTGAGGTCGTGATGCCAATCGAGTTAGCGCTTGCGCGGGATTAGGTAAGTCATAACTGCCGCAATTCTGCTTACGGCAGGACCAAGCAAACGATTTACAAAACGAGCTTTTCTAAAATCATGAATTGGCCAACCTTCTGCAAGTGCGCGAATTCGCAAAATTGCGTCAGGATTTATTGCACAAGGATTTCCTACTGCTTGCAAGAGCGGGATGTCATTGTGACTATCTGAATATGAGTAACACTCTTGTAGATCAAACCCATGTTCAACTGCTAGATCTTGAATCGCGATTGCCTTCTCCATGCCATGAAGTAATTTTCCTTCTAACTTTCCTGTGTAAATTCCATCTTCGATGCACGCTTTACTTCCTAAGGCACCCGTGAGACCTAGTCTCTGCGCGATTATGTTTGCCATATCTTGTGGCGCTGCAGTAACTAGCCACACCTCTTCACCCTTATCTAAGTGAGATTTTGCAATTTCAAATGTTCCTTGCCAAAGTTTCGGAGAGACGAATTCGTCGTAGATCTCTTCGCCAATTTTTTTGATCTCATCAACTTTATGTCCGCCAATAAAATCTGTAGCCGCATTTTGAAATTTCTCGATAACTTCTTTTTTCTCTGTACCAGTCATTCGAAAACGAATATTGGCTACAACAAATCGGGAGATGTCCGCTTTTGTAAAAAAGCCACGTTGGTACATGCCTCTTCCGAGAAAGTAGAGAGTGGACCCTCGAACAAGGGTGTTATCTACATCGAAAAAGGCAGCTCTACGCGAGGTGAGTGCCATGTCACTACCCTAGCGATAAGGCGTAGAAATCGACGCTTTATGATTAGCGCCATGAGTCAAAGCGTCCATGTAATACGCCACGGAGAGGTAGAGAATCCTGAAAAGATTCTTTACGGAAGACAACCTGGCTGGAGACTTTCTCAACGTGGACAAGAAATGGCAGAAGTTATTGGTGATTGGTCTAAGAAGCTAAATGTTGGTGCTCTTCATGTATCGCCTTTACAACGTGCGCAAGAAACTGCCGCCCCAATTTCTCGAGTGCATGGATTGCCAATCACTACCGATGAAAAATTAATTGAGGCAGCAAATATCTTTGAAGGTAAAAAGTTTGAATTAGGAAGTGGAGTCCTTCGACATCCTGCCGCGTGGAAACATTTATATAACCCTTGGAAACCATCGTGGGGAGAACCATACGAGGAGCAAATTTCAAGAATGCTAGCGGCAATTTTTGACGCAAAGAATGCCGCTGGAACAAAAGATGCAATTGTCGTCTCACATCAGTTGCCAATCTGGATATTGCGAAGTGCAATTGAAGGCCGCAGATTGCTGCACGATCCTCGCAAACGCGAATGCACACTCGCATCTGTGACAAGCGTTCATTTTGACGATGAGGGAATGATTTCAGGTACTTCTTATTCAGAACCTGCAAAGCATCTTCTACCTAAGAAGTAGTATGAGAAAAATTTTTGCGGCACTCGCCACCGTCCTGTTGCTCGCAGGCTGTAGCAACGGCGGTGCATCAAAAGCGGAAGAAAGTTTTATCGCCGGAGATGGAGCTGTCACTTTCATCAAGGCAGGTAATCGCATCAGTGCACCTGCTATCACTGGTCTGACACTTCTTGGAACCAATTACACATTTGAAGTCGGGAAAGTTGCCGTGGTAAATGTGTGGGCATCCTGGTGTTCGCCTTGTCGCGCCGAAGAACCAACTCTGTCAGCAGCTGCACGTGCATATCCCGAAGTTGAATTCATTGGAATCCTGACTCGCGATAACCCCGTCAATGCTGAGGCTTTTGTGCGCAAGAGAGCGATTCCTTACCCTACGTTGATAGACGATTCAATTTTGGCAGGATTCAGAAAGTCACTTCCTGCAAATGCAATTCCATCGACTGTCATTATTGATAAATCAGGCGATGTTGCTGCACGAATATCTGGAGCCGTGACAGTTGCATCTCTTAAAGAAGTAATTGAGAAAGTTCTATCCGAATGACTAATTTCTTTGTCGAGCAAATCATGAGCGGATTTATGCTTGCTGCGTTTCCGCTGGCTGTCATTGCGGGCCTCATCTCGTTCTTATCTCCATGTGTATTGCCGTTAGTACCTGGCTATTTAGCATTTGCAGCAGGGTTCTCGCGTTCACGAGGCAAAGTATTTTTGGGATCCGTTTTATTTGTACTTGGATTTAGCGCCTTGTTCATTTCATATGGTGCACTATTTGGCCAACTTGGATCAGAAGTTGCTGCGCGTGAAGAAGTGATTACCCGAGTACTTGGTGTTTTCACAATCGCTATGGGAGTAATTTTCTTAGGTGCTTTTCCAATGATGCCAACTGTGAAACCTAAAATTTCAACATCTGGCGGACTCGTTGGCGCACCAATTCTCGGCTTTTTATTTGGAGTCGGCTGGACTCCATGTATCGGTCCAGCACTTGCAAGTGTGCAGGCGCTAGCTTTTCAGGAATCAAGTGCTGTTCGTGGTGCGATTCTCTCCTTTGGGTATTGCATCGGATTAGGCCTGCCTTTCATCGCAACGGGAATTTACTTTGATAAATCAGAGCCGCTCAGAAAATTCTTAGTTAAGCGCGGAAGATTAATCTCCCAATGTGGCGGGGCGTTATTAATTCTCATTGGATTACTTCAAGTCGCGGGATTATGGGGCGATGTAATGATTTCACTTCGTTCATTGATCTCAGATTTTAGTCCGGTGATCTGATGAGTAAACAAATAGAAGTCCCCGAGTTAGGGTTTATCGCACTTCTTCGCTACGCATGGAATCAATTGACAAGTATGCGCACTGCGCTGATCTTGTTGATGCTGATGGGCGTAGCTGCGATTCCTGGATCATTGATTCCACAACGCATTACCAATCCCATGGCGGTGCGCGATTTCTTTACTGCTAATCGTGACTTAGCAAAATGGTATGACCGTTTCTCACTCTTTGATGTTTATGGCTCACCATGGTTTAGCGCAATTTATATATTGCTATTTATTTCACTCATTGGATGTGTACTGCCACGAAGTGTCGAGCACTACAAATCTATGGTGGCACAACCACCGGCGACGCCAAAGAATCTCAATCGTTTGTCGTATTTTCAAGAGATTAATGGTTCCAAGGATTCAATGTTGAGGGCCGAAGCATGGCTTAGAAAAAACCGATTTAGAGTGAGAGTTGAAGACAATACGATCTCTTCTGAAAAAGGATATTTGCGCGAGACAGGAAATTTGCTCTTCCATTTATCTTTAATTCTGATTCTTTTGGGCGTGAGTTTTGGTTCTCTCCTTGGAATGCGCGGGGAAGCGATTGTGAATGTTGGTGAACGCTTTATTAGCGTTCCAACTTCCTATGACACTCTTTCATTTGGAAAACTTACAAATGAGAATTCATTAAGCCCATTTCAAATCAACGTGGATAAATTCCAAGCTAAATACGATCCAAAGACCAGTGCTCCTCAGGATTACACCGCGTGGGTAACCGTTACTTCCAATGGCAAGACTTCTCAGCAAACACTTAAAGTAAATAAACCACTGACTTTTGGGCAAACTCGTGTCTACCTGCAAGCCAATGGATATAGCCCTGTAGTTACCGTAAGAGATGCTTTGAAGAATGTTGTTTTCCAAGGGCCGGTTCCGTTTCTACCCCAAGATGGAAATCTCCGATCTATAGGTGCGATTAAGGTGCCAGATGCAAAACCTTCAATTGGATTTGTTTCCTCATTTGTTCCAACTAATGCGCGAACAACTTCGCAAGGTGCGATTTCGATATTCCCCGAGCTTCTAGATCCAAAACTCCTCTTTTCAATTTGGGAAGGAGATCTCGGATTAGATTCAGGAGTTCCGCAATCGGTGTACAAAATAGATACCCAAAATCTTAAGCAAATTGGTTTGGGATCAGTAAAACCTGGTGAGACTTATAACTACAAGGGCGGCTCAATCACATTAGAGACAGTCGTTCCATGGGTAAACCTGCAAGTAGTGCGAGATCCCGGAAAGAGTTTTGCGCTGGTCGGAGGTATTGTTGCCATCCTTGGACTGCTGACTTCACTGTATGGACGACGTCGCAGAATATGGATTCGCATCAACGGTGATCGAATTGAAATCGCTGGACTTGCTAAAAATAGTGCGCCCGGTCTTGAAACTGAAATTAACAAATTTGTTGCAGCGGTTAAGGGAGAGAAGTAATGCAAACCACGTGGGCATATATATCTAACTATTTTGTCTACTCTGCGATGGTTGTATTTACTATTTCATTTATTTCTCACGCATTTGAAACAGCGTTCGCTGTTCGCTCACCTGAAGTGTCGGATTCAACTCAGGGCAATTTGCTGACAAAGACTCTCGACTACAAGCGCACAGAAAAAGCTGCACGCATTGCAACGGCAATGATGATTTTAGGTTTTGTACTCCTCTTTGCCGGCGTCATTGCTCGCGGGATATCGGCAAAGCATGTTCCATGGGGAAACATGTATGAGTTTTCAATTACTGGAGCTCTTGCATTTACAGGAGCATATTTAGCCGCACTTCGTAAATATGATCTTCGCTGGCTTGGATTATTTGTTTCAATTTCAGTTCTGCTTACCCTTGGAACAGCAATCACTCTTCTCTATCGAAACAGTGCACCGTTGGTCCCAGCACTGAAGTCAACATGGTTAGTCATTCACGTTGTTGCAGCGATTATTTCCGGTGGAGTATTTCTGCTTGCCAACGTTGTAGCGGCTGCATATTTGTACT
>WLCS01000019.1 GCA_009705185.1 Actinomycetota bacterium | reverse complement strand
TGTTTCTTCAAAGACTCCGGTGGTTACTTTGCGCGAGGGTGGCACTCCGCTTGTGTATGCATGTGTTTTATCGGAGATGCTTGGCAATAATGTTTGGGTAAAGTTTGAAGGAATTAATCCAACTGGATCATTTAAAGATCGCGGCATGACAATGGCGATTACTAAAGCTGCAGAAGAGGGCGCAAAAGCTGTTATCTGTGCATCAACCGGAAATACATCTGCATCTGCTGCGGCCTACGCAGTAAAAGCCGGAATGGTTCCTGCCGTACTAATTCCTGAAGGCAAAATTGCGATGGGCAAACTTGCTCAAGCAGTTGTGCATGGAGCGAAACTTTTGCAAGTTGATGGAAACTTTGACGATTGTTTAGTGCTTGCTCGCGATTTATCTGAGCACTATCCAGTTTCTCTCGTGAATTCAGTGAATCCTTATCGAATTGAAGGACAGAAGACAGCCGCTTTTGAAGTAGTAGATATGTTGGGTGATGCACCAGATATTCACACTTTGCCAGTAGGAAATGCAGGAAATATCACTGCATACTGGAAGGGCTATAACGAATATCGCAATGACAAGATGTCAACGAAACTTCCTGCGATGTGGGGTTTCCAAGCTGCAGGGGCTGCGCCACTCGTTTCAGGAAAACCAGTATTAAAACCAGAAACAATTGCAACTGCTATCCGCATTGGTAACCCGGCTTCATGGGATCAAGCAATCGCTGCACGTGATGAATCTGGTGGACTCATTGATAGCGTCACAGATGAAGAAATTCTCTCTGCGTATCACTTACTTGCCTCGAAAGAAGGAATTTTCTGCGAACCTTCATCAGCCGCTGGTTTAGCAGGTCTGATTAAATACAAGAACGCAGGAAAACTTCCTAAAGACAAAACAATTGTTATTACTTGCACAGGAAATGGCCTCAAAGATATTCCTTGGGCACTCGAAGGCGCCGCAGATCCAGTTGTTGTGCCAGTAAATGCAGACGCGGCAGCAAAAGCTCTAGGTCTAGTGCGAAACAATTAAAGTGAGACAGAATTAAGCCATGGCCAAGCCAACATTTAAAGCTAATCCAATACAGGTACAAGTGCCTGCAACTTCAGCAAACTTGGGACCTGGATTCGACTCGTTCGGTTTAGCTTTTGGAATGTGCGATAGATATGTCGCACAGATTCTTGATGATCCTGGTTTAGATATCGATGTCACTGGCGAAGGTGCTGATGATGTCCCTCGGACAGATAAGAATCTTCTCGTCAAAGCGATGTACAAAGGTTTTGATTACTTAGGTGGAAAGCCAAAAGGAATTGCCATTCGTGCACTGAACGTTATTCCTCACGGACGAGGACTCGGTTCATCGGCATCTGCAATTGTGGGTGGGCTCGTACTCGCACGCGCACTTGTCCTAACTGGTACAGACAAAATGAGCGATGAAGTACTCCTCAATCTTGCAACAGAGATGGAAGGTCACCCAGATAACGTTGCTGCAGCTCTCTTTGGTGGCGCAACAGTTGCTTGGAAAGATTCCTCAACTGCAAAACATTCGGCTCATTCAATTCAGATTCCAGTAGATCCACGCATCAAGGCGATGGCATTTATCCCTTCAGGTTCTCTTTCAACAAATAAGGCGAGAAAGATGTTGCCTGAATCAATTCCATTTGAAGACGCACAACGAAATAGCACCAATACTGCACTGATGATGCACGCACTTACTATTCGTCCAGACTTACTTTTTACTGCGACAGAAGATTTCCTTCACCAGTCATATAGACAAGAAGCAATGCCAGCTTCGTATGCGCTGCTAACAAAGTTACGTGCTGCCGGAGTTGCTGCATTTATTTCTGGTGCAGGTCCAACTGTGATGGCACTTCACACTGGTGATCAAGAAGAGACAGAACAGTTAAGCCGTGCAGGTGGCGCTAAATTTGAGGGTAAATCGCTCGAAATTGCAGCCCGCGGAGCCAGCCTGCTATAGTTTGGCCATCAGTTCGACCCGGTAAGTAAGGGCAGAGTAAGAATTGATAAATCCAAGAAGTAATAAAAAATAAACCCCTGGGTTTCACTTATGTAAGTAAGCCCCAAACTGAAAAGAAATACATGACAACAACAGAACCAATTCGTTCTAGTAGCCCAGAGCTTTCAGCTATGACCCTTCCTAAATTAAAGGAAGTTGCGTCACAACTTGGTATTGATGGTGCTGCAAAGCTTAAGAAGGAAGCGCTCGTAGTTGCTATTGCAGATCTACAGGCGGCAAACCGTGAAGCTGCTAAAGCAGAACGAGAAGCACGTCGTGAAGCACGTAATGCGAAGAAGGCTAATCGCGATAACAAGTCTTCAGGTAATGGGAATTCAGATAACTCATCCGATGATGAGGATGACAACGAGGAATCTTCAGATAACAACGGTTCCTCACAAGACCGTGGCCGTGATCGCAATCGTGGTCGTGATCGCAATCGTGGCCGTGATCGCAATCGTGATCGTGGAAACCGCGAAGAGCGTGAACCAGTAATCGGCGAGGACGATGTGCTCGTTCCAGTAGGCGGCCTCGTAGATATTTTGGAGAATTACTCATTTATTCGTACAGGTGGATATTTGCCTGGTCCAAACGATGTGTACGTTTCTCAAGGACAAGTTCGTAAGTACGGACTTCGCAAGGGAGATGTTGTTACTGGCCAAGTTCGCCAAGCACGCGAAGGTGAAACTCGTCAGAAGTACAACCCACTCATCACACTTGAAACAATTAACGGAGCGCCGTACGAAGAAGCTCGTAACCGCGTCGAATTCGGAAAGCTTGTTCCTCTCTATCCTCAAGAGCGTTTACGCCTTGAAACAGAGCCAAATATTCTTACTACTCGTGTTATCGATTTGATCGCGCCAATTGGTAAAGGCCAGCGCGGACTTATTGTTTCGCCACCGAAAGCTGGTAAGACAATGGTTCTGCAATCAATTGCAAACGCAATCACAACCAATAATCCTGAGTGTCACCTCATGGTCGTTCTCGTTGATGAGCGTCCTGAAGAAGTGACAGATATGCAGCGAAGCGTTAAAGGTGAAGTCATCGCTTCAACATTCGACCGTCCTGCAGATGACCACACAACAATTGCTGAGCTAGCTATCGAGCGAGCAAAGCGTCTTGTTGAAATGGGCCATGACGTTGTAGTCCTTCTCGACTCAATTACTCGTTTGGGTCGCGCATACAACATCGCTGCTCCGGCATCAGGCCGAATTCTTTCCGGTGGTGTTGATTCAGCAGCTCTCTATCCTCCTAAGAAGTTCTTCGGTGCTGCACGTAATATCGAAGATGGCGGATCGCTCACAATTCTTGCAACAGCTCTTGTTGATACTGGATCTCGTATGGATGAAGTGATCTTCGAAGAGTTTAAGGGAACTGGAAACATGGAACTTATTCTCGATCGCAGAATGGCGGATAAGAGAATTTTCCCAGCTGTAAACGTTGTTGCTTCAGGTACACGTAAAGAAGAAATTCTTATGGGAACTGAAGAACTTAATATTGTCTGGAAGCTTCGTCGCGTATTGCACGCATTGGAGCCACAGGCAGCGCTTGAACTCTTGCTCGAGAAGATGAAGGGCACAAAGTCCAACGTTGAATTCTTGATGCAAATCCAGAAGACAACGTCAGGACCTGACGACAGCAAGTAATCACACGTAATTCACAAGAAACCCCGTTCAGATTCTGAGCGGGGTTTCTGATTTCCCACCGACCGCGCCAATAAAACACAGAGGAATCACAAGGTTGCCGTGGATAGTTTGCTTCATCAAACGGGGAACTTTCCTCACGAGAAGGAGATAAAGATGAATAAGAAGTCAGCTAGCAAGATTGCACTCGTTGTTGCACTCGCATTATTTTCAGGAGCAGGATCTGCAGTAGCTGCAGAGAAAACTCCAAAACCAGTTTCAGCTGAAAAAGTTGCATACCAAGCAGCAGTAACTGCTTACAAAGCAGCAATTGCAACATATCGCACAGGTGCAGAAGCAGCTCATTCAGCACATAAGGCAGCACTTGCATCTGCTAAGACAACTCTTGATACCGCACTTGCTGCAGCAAAGACTGCAGATGCAAAAGCAGCTGCACGCGCTGCACACAAGAGCGCAGTAGCAGCAGCTAAGGCAACTCATGAAGCAGCAATTGCAGCACTCGGTGCAAAACCAGTTGCACCTGCAAAGCCAGCTAAGTAAGTAGCACCTTCGTACTCTTCAGGGACGTTGAAAGCCGCAGGATCCACGATTGTTCTCCGCGTGGATTTTGCGGTTTTCTCCTTTTACGAGAGGATTAGCGCCTATCGCCAGCCCATGGCAATGACCTGGTTCACCGCAGCTGCGGACCCAGCCAACGCTAGAAATAGCAAGAAGAGGAAAAAGAATGAAGAAAGATATTCATCCAGAGTACAAAGATACTCAAGTCACTTGCGGTTGCGGTGAAAAGTTTGTTACCCGCTCAACTGTTGCAAGTGGATCAATTTATGTAGAAGTTTGTTCTGTATGCCACCCGTTCTACACAGGTAAGCAGCGCATCCTTGATACTGGTGGACGCGTCGCTAAGTTCGAAGAGCGATTCGGTAAGAAAACAGCTAACTAGCTTTTCAAAGAGACCGCATCGCAGCCATCTGGTTGCGGCGCGGTCTTTTTATTTCTCAAGGATTTAACACGGAGCCCTTGATTCAAGATTGAAAGGAGAAGTCATATGAGTAACGATCGCTTTGCATCCGCACATGAAATGGTGCGCGAATATCAAGAGCTTGAACTGAAGATGGCAGATCCTTCAATTCATGAGGATCAAGGTAAAGCCCGCCAATTAGGACGCCGTTATGCCCAACTTGGCCCAGTGGTTGCAGGATTTAATGCCTGGAAATCTGCGGCAGATGATTTAGAAGCGGCAAAAGAAATGGCTGCCGAAGATGCATCGTTTGCGTCCGAACTTCCCGCAATGGAAATTGCCGTTGAAACTGCTGCCGAAAAGCTAGAAGAGTTATTGCTTCCACGTGATCCCAACGATGATCGCGATGTCATTATCGAAGTAAAAGCTGGAGCAGGCGGAGACGAATCCGCACTCTTTGCTGGCGACTTGGTGCGTATGTATCAGCGATATGCCGAAAAGCGTGGCTGGAAAATCGAAATCATTGATATGACTGAATCCGAACTCGGTGGATACAAAGATATTTCTATGGCCGTGAAATCAAAGGGAACGCCTGAACCGGGAACAACTCCTTATGCACGACTTAAATTTGAAGGTGGAGTGCACCGTGTGCAACGTGTTCCAGAAACAGAGAGCCAAGGACGAATCCACACTTCTGCAGCAGGTGTCTTGGTTCTTCCAGAAGCAGAAGAAGTCGATGTCGAATTGAATATGAATGATGTACGTGTAGATGTTTATCGCTCATCAGGACCTGGCGGACAGTCAGTGAACACAACTGACTCTGCGGTGCGTTTAACTCACGTACCAACGGGCATTGTTGTGTCATGCCAAAATGAAAAGTCACAGCTACAAAATAAAGAATCTGCACTGCGAATTTTGCGTGCACGATTGCTTGCAGATGCACAGGAGAAGGCCGAGGCTGCAGCTATGGCTGAACGCAAGAGCCAAGTTCGTACAGTCGATCGCTCCGAACGAATTCGTACATATAACTATCCAGAAAATCGCCTCAGCGATCACCGCGTCAATTACAAAGCAAATAATTTAGATGCAGTTCTTAACGGAGAATTAGACGAAGTAGTACAGGCACTTCTCGATGCCGACAGAGCGGCAAAGCTCTCGTCAACTAGTTAATTTCACAGTTAAGAATCAGCTATGGAACTCACTTTCAAGGAATTCTTGCGAAGCGGTAAGGAACAACTTTCTACCGTTGGATTTGCCGAAGTAGAAGCTGAAATCTTGTTGGCGCACACTCTTGGAATTTCAAGAATGGATTTACATAATGCGATTACGGTGGAAAATGCACTTGCTTCTATCAGCGATATGGCAATCGTTGAGGAAACTTTTTGGAAATTGTTGGACCGCCGCTGCAACCATGAACCTCTTCAATACCTCACCGGAGTCGCGTACTTCAGACATCTAGAAATAAAAGTAGGCCCAGGTGTACTTGTCCCAAGGCCTGAAAGTGAATTACTTGTAGAGGCGGCGCTGGCGCACATTGAAAAGATTCAAGGACCAGTCAGTGTTGTTGATTTAGGTTCTGGCTCAGGCGCGCTTGCTCTCGCCATTGCAACCGAAGCACCACACACGCATGTGATCGCTGTAGAAAAAAGTCCAGAAGCGATTCATTGGTTGAAAGAAAATGTTTCATATATCGATGAAAAAGTTCGTATTCTTGAATCAGATGTAGCAACGGCCCTCGTTGGCGTGAAATGCGATGTAGTGATTGCAAATCCACCTTACGTACCAGATTCGCAAGAACTCCCGCGAGATGTACGCGAACATGAACCTAATGTTGCTTTGTATGGGGGAGTCGATGGCATGAAAGCCCCTCGTCTCTTTATTTCAACAGCTGCGCGAATATTAAAATCTGGCGGATTTTTGGCGATCGAACATCATGAAAATCAGGGTAAGGAAATCGCTGATGTCTTAAGCGATGAATTCGTAGATATTCTTCTCCATAACGATTTAACAAATCGTCCACGATTTACGACTGCTGTGAGGAGATAACGATGGCACCGCGCGTTGATCTCAAACAGGGCGAACTGAAGAAGCATGTAAATCGAGCACTCACTGCGATTCGAGATGGATATGTCATCGTTGCTCCGCTCGAACATGGCTATGTATATCTCGCAGATGCGTTCTCGCCATTTGCAGTGCGTGCAATGCATGTCCTGCATGGATCAGATGATGGTGTTGCTGCCCAAGTATTAATTCACAGTGCAACAACAGTCCGAGGTGTAACTCGCGAGATTTCAACTAGTTCAGAGAAACTAATAAATGAATTTTGGCCTGGATTACTTTCTCTTACATTGAAACCTAACCGCGGATTGAATTGGGATCTTGGAGATGATCAATTTTTAGATCAAGTAAATGTGAGAGTTCCCAAGTCACGATTTATTCGCGCACTTCTAAAGGAGTCCGGACCGTTAGCTGTTCTCAGTGCATCTGTTGCTGGTGAAAGTCCTTTACTGAAAATTGATAGGTCGGCAGTGAAAAGCTGGGATGTCGCTCTTGTATTCGATAACGGCGGCCTGAAATCTGGTCCTCGAACCACAATCGTTGAGCAGTCAGATTCTGGTTTACGCGTTGTGCGTGAAGGTGCAATCACGGTGGCCGAGATGACAGCGGTCGCACCGGGCATTTTCGTCGACTAACTATTAGGCTGGCGCCCATGTCCGAAACTTTCTATGGCCCAGATTTCAATCTTCTTTCGAAGCAAGATCCAGATATCGCAGCGGTACTGCTCTCAGAACTCAAGCGTCAGCAAACTAATCTTCAACTGATTGCTTCTGAAAACTTCACTTCACGTGCAGTTCTTGCCGCGCTCGGTTCAACACTTTCGAATAAGTATGCAGAGGGATACCCAGGAAAGCGTTATTACGGCGGATGCGAAGAAGTAGATAAAGCCGAGACGATTGCAATAGACCGTGCGAAGTCACTTTTTGGTGCAGAGCATGCCAACGTGCAACCACACTCTGGTGCAAGCGCAAACGTTGCGGTGTATCAAGCATTTACTAAGCCGGGGGATACCGTTTTAGCAATGTCGCTTCCTCACGGCGGCCACCTCACTCACGGATCGAAAGTAAATTTCTCAGGCAAGTGGTTCAACATTGTTTCCTACGGTGTGCGCCAAGATAACGAACTCATCGACTATGACGAACTTCGCGATCTTGCGATAGCAAATAAGCCAAAGATGATTTGTTCGGGTGCAACCGCTTATCCGTCCCTGATTGACTTTGAAAAAGTCCGTGCGATTTGTGATGAAGTCGGTGCAATCATGTGGGTAGATGCTGCTCACTTCATTGGGCTAGTGGCAGGTAAAGCGATTCCATCACCTGTGCCATATGCGGATGTAGTTTCTTTTACTACTCATAAAGTATTGCGCGGACCTCGCGGTGGAATGATTTTGACCAAAGCAGAGCACGCAGCTGCAATAGATAAAGCTGTGTTTCCTGGAATGCAAGGCGGGCCAATCATGTCTGCAGTTGCTGGAAAGGCAATTGCTCTTGCAGAGTGTGCAACACCGGCATATCAAAAGTATGCAAAGGATGTCATCGTCAATGCCCAGACTCTTGCAGCAGCACTTGAATCGGAAGGTATGCGCGCAGTATCTGGCGGGACACAAACTCACTTAGCACTTATAGATATTCGCTCAACTGGAGTAAATGGAAAAGTTGCCGACGAACGATGTGGCGCAGCTGGAATCGTATTAAATAAGAATTCAATTCCTTACGACCCAGAAGCGCCTTCAGTCACTTCTGGTATTCGCGTTGGAACACCTGCTACAACAACTCAAGGCATGGGTACTCCAGAGATGAAGGTAATTGCTTCACTTATTGCTCGCGCGATTAAGACAGATGATGCAGCAGCACATGCTGCGATCAAATCTGAAGTACACGCTCTGACTGCAAAGTTTCCTATCTACCAAGCGTAGAAAATAATTATCAATGCGTGAGTACTTAGTAACACTGCTTCTAGCGGCAGCGCTTTGTTATGTAGTCACGCCATTTGTTCGTATTTGGGCGCTGAAGTTTGGCGCTGTTGCGCATATTCGCACTCGAGATATTCACACAACACCTACTCCTCGCTGGGGCGGTCTTGCGATGTGGATTTCAATGGCACTTACATTCGCCATGGTTAATCATTTATCGCTCGTGGGAAAGTCATTTGGTCGCGATTCTCTTGGAATTTTTTGCGCGGCAACTCTGCTTGTTGCAATTGGCCTCATTGATGATCGCTACGAGTTAGATGCTCTGACAAAGTTGGCCGGACAAGCGCTAGCCGCAGGAATTCTTCTGCTCTTTGGAATTCAAGTTTTGTGGGTACCTATTAACGGCGTCATAACTCTGCCCCCAAGTATTGGCCAGCTAGCAACCGTCATCATTGTCTTGGTCACCATTAACGCGGTGAATTTCATTGACGGTCTTGATGGTTTAGCCGCAGGAATCGTCGCAATTTCTGGTGCGGCATTTTTCGCATTTGCTTACCTATTGGCAGTTGTTTACGGCTTTAATCGAGCAGGTGCGCCATCGTTGATTACGGCAGTAATCATTGGAATTTGTGTGGGTTTCCTTCCACACAATGTTCATCCTGCAAAGATTTTTATGGGAGATTCAGGTTCGATGTTCCTAGGCTTGCTGCTGGCAGCATCTGCAATAACTCTCACTGGGCAAATAGATCCCAATGCAATCTCAGCAGAAAAACTTGGTCCAACACTTCTTCCTTTGGCACTTCCATTTGCCGTTCTTGCAATTCCATTGATTGATTTATTTTCTGCGATTTTCCGTAGATTGCGCGCCGGTCAATCACCGTTTAGTTCAGATAAAGAACATTTGCATCACCGAATCCTGCGGGCAGGAAATTCGCATCTTCGCACTGCGGTTATTTTATATTTGTGGACTGCAACGATTGCATTTCCAGTCGTAGTTTCAGCTTTTGCCCCACTCTGGACAGCAGCTATTGTTGCGGGACTGATGTTGGGATTCACCACATATTTTTCAAAGAAGGGCGTGAGAACTCTTGAAAAAGCTGGCAAGTAACGAAGAGCAATTATTACGTGGTGCGCTTATCCCAACATTTATTGTGGGGCTGATTGCAATTATTGTTTCAACAATTGTGCAAGGTTTACCAGGACTTTCAGGTGCACTCCTGGCTCAAGTGGTGGTTCTCATTTATTTCTTGGTTCATATTTTTATTTCAAAACTTTCGCGAAACTTAGACCCCATCAGCACGATGGCTCTTGCGATGTTCTCCTACTTTGCCAAGTTCATGCTTTTAGGAGCCTTCTTGTGGGCGCTCACCAAGTACACCTCACGCGAAACAATTGACCGAACCAGCTTTGGAGTCTCGGCGATTGCGCTCACCTTCGCTTGGCTAGGCGGGGAGATCGCTAGTTATCTAAAACTCAAAACTCATCTACCATTGCCACATGAGCAACGAACCAACTAATCGTCGAGAAGAGAATGCGCTGTGGTCGATCTTCGGCTATCTCGTATCAGGTCTACTTTTTTGGGGTGGCGTTGGCTGGGCAGCAGACCATTTCTTGAACACCACGTACTTCACCTTGGTCGGGCTGCTCGTGGGCATGGGCGGGGCGCTCTATCTGGTCTGGCTCAGATTCGGTCGAGAGTAAACGAGACCGGCAGTATGGCTAGAGGTCGCGAGTAGCCTTTTTCAGCTACTGATAGTGACCAGCCACACGGCAAAAACTCACTTTCTCGATTTCACAGGGGGCAGGTTTTCCCCATAAGGTAGGCCTGCTTTACCGCTTCCCCAGCAAATGGTTTATAAACCCTTTCGAAATTTTCTAGGAGTGTGTGTGCGCGCGTTGAGTTTCTTACACGCTGAAGGTGATGGATTCGTCCCACCTAGTACAAACGACTTCAACCTTCCTCCACTTACTGAATCACTTCCTTGGCTTACAAAGCCAGTTCTTCTTGTATTTCTCTCAGTGATTCTTGTATCTGTATTTTTCGTACTTTCTTCACGAAAAGCAGCAATCGTTCCATCAAAGCTTCAATTCGCTGGAGAAAGCATTTATGCCTTTGTGCGTAATGATCTTGCTCGCGATGTTATCGGCCATGACTTCATGCGCTTTGTCCCATATCTATTTACTCTCTTTACATTTGTGCTCACAAATAACATTTTCGGAATCGTTCCATTCCTTCAATTCCCAGCGATGTCTCACGTGGGATTCCCTTACGTGCTCGCAATCTTTACCTTTGTCGTTTTTCATTATGTAGGTATTCGCAAGCAAGGTCTTATTAAGTACCTCAAGGAAATTGCATTTATGCCTGGAGTACCAAAGCCTGTTTACATTTTGCTTACTCCTATTGAAGTCGCAACCTTCTTCCTTGTGCGTCCATTGACGCTCTCACTTCGTCTCTTTGCAAATATGTTCGCGGGCCACTTGTTGTTGCTCGTATTCATTATGGGTGGTGATTACATGATGCATGATTCACATCTGATCATGAAGTTATTTAGCCCGTTCTCATTTGCATTTGGTATTGCCCTGACATTCTTTGAATTCATGGTGCAATGCCTTCAGGCTTACATCTTTACCCTGCTTACAGCTCTTTACATCGCCGGCGCCCTTGCCGACGAGCACTAACTAGCACCACAACAACGCACCACCAAACGAAAGGTAATAAAATGGAAGGCACACTCAACCTGGTCGGTTTTGGCCTATCAGCAATTGGTCCAGCAATTGCAACAGGAATGATCTTCGCTGCGTACATCAACGGCGTAGCTCGTCAACCAGAAGCACGTAGCGTTCTCCAGCCAAT
>WLCS01000018.1 GCA_009705185.1 Actinomycetota bacterium | reverse complement strand
GTTCTTGGTTCGTAATGGATTTATGGCGAGAACACCGAGGGGCAGAGTTGCTACATCTTTGGGCTTTGAACATGTGGGACGCACACCACCCCCCGGAATAGCCTCTCTTTTCGACACACCAGCGCCTGACGCCTAGACTCTCCTCTTATGTCCACACCTACTAAACCAGTGAAGACCTCTAGCCGACCAGTTCGAGCCTTGGCAATCTTGGCAGTACTTCTTGTGGGACTTATGGCCACCGCCCTTATTCAAGGTGCGACCTCTGTCCGACTTGGTCTTGATCTACGAGGTGGCACAAGCGTCACTCTTCAGCCGCGTGCATCTAATGATTCAAACAAAATTACATCTGAGGCAATCGATCAGGCAGTATCAATTATTCGCCAGCGTGTGAATTCACTTGGTGTTGCTGAATCTGAAGTAACTGCGCAGGGCAGTGGAACAAATCGTCAGATTGTTATTTCAGTACCTGGTGATTCAGGTCGTCGCGTCGTAGATTTAGTAGGACAGACAGCTGAGTTACGTTTCCGCCAAGTGTTAGCTGAATCTTCAGCGCTCGGTGGAGCCGCCTCTGATACTGCAACACCGGCATCAGGCGTGTCAGCGGCATTGAATGCAAAATTTGCAGCACTTGATTGTTCAAATCCATCAAGTCTGCAAGGAACTGGTGCAGATGCACCTACAGACACAATTGTCGCCTGTTCACGTACAGGTACAAGTAAGTACATTCTTGCCCCAGCTGAAGTTTTAGGTCGTCAAGTTTCTAAAGCATCTGCGGGAATTGATTCACAGGGCGCTAGCGCTTGGTACGTACTTCTTACTTTCAATGGTGATGGAACAAAGGCATTTGGTGCACTCACATCACGAGTGACTTCATTGCCTTCTCCGCAGAATCAAGTTGCAATTGTTCTCGATGGTCTTGTCGTGTCTGCTCCAGTTATCAATGAAGCTATTCCTTCAGGTAATGCTCAAATTACTGGATCATTTTCGCAAGTTGAAGCGCAAGATTTAGCAAATGTACTCAAGTACGGAGCTCTACCTCTTGCATTCGACAGAGGCGAAGTGCAGCAAGTTTCACCAACTCTTGGTTCTGATCAATTGCGTGCAGGATTGCTTGCTGGAATCCTTGGCCTTGGTTTGGTTGTACTTTTCTCAATCTTCTATTACAGAGCACTTGGTTTTGTGACAGTAGGCTCTCTATTAATCGCATCAGCTCTCGTGTATCTCTTGTTCTTAGTCTTGGGCGAAGCTATTGGATTCACACTTACCCTTGCTGGAATTGCCGGAGCAATCGTTGCCATCGGTATTACTGCAGACTCATTTATCGTTTTCTTCGAACGTGTACGTGATGAAGCGCGTGAAGGCCGATCACTACGTTCTGCCGTTGAAAGTGGTTGGGCACGCGCTCGACACACAATTATCGTGGCTGACATGGTCTCAATCCTTGCAGCGGTACTTCTCTACTTCTTCGCAGTCGGTGGAGTCCGCGGATTCGCATTCACGCTAGGACTCACAACAATTGTTGACTTATTGGTTGTATTTATCTTTACAAAGCCGATAGTGACAATTATTGCGCGAATGAATTTCTTTGCATCAGGACATCCTCTTTCTGGCTTCTCAGCTAAGAGTGTTGGACTCAAGAGTGCAACTTCTCAATCAAATTCAACTGTGGAGGCATAAGACAATGGCTAAATTTTCCGGTCTCGGTGGTCGTCTCTATTCAGGAGAGACATCATTTAATATTGTTGAAAACCGTAAGCGTTGGTATTCAATCTCTGCACTCTTCATTCTTGCCTCTATTGCTGCTCTCGTAATTCAAGGTCTGCACTTAGGGCTTGAGTTCAAGGGTGGAGCTTCATACACACTCAATAAGGCGAATGTTTCTGTTGAACAAGCACGTACTTCGGTTGCAAACATTGGCATCGAAGGCGAAGTAATTGTTCAGAAAATTGGCGACACCAAGGTTCGCATCCAGACTGGCGCTGTCACTCCAGCTCAGTCATCTGCGATTGAAACCGCACTCACTTCAACTTTTGGAGTAACCGCGGAATCAATTGATACCCAACTAGTTGGACCATCATGGGGTAAAGAGATCACCAAGAAAGCAATCTACGGTCTTATTGCCTTCCTTCTAGCAGTAATGCTCTTCCTTGCAATGGCATTTGAACCCAAGATGGCAATAGCAGCAATTGTTGCTGTGGTTCACGACGTTTTCATTACTGTTGGTATTTATGCTCTTGTTGGTTTTGATGTAACGCCGGCGACAGTCATCGGTTTCTTGACCATTCTTGGTTACTCGCTTTATGACACAGTAGTTGTGTTTGATAAAGTTCGAGAGAACACAAAGTCTGTTGCAGCGAATTCAAAGCAGACCTATTCACAAGCAGCTAACTTGGCTGTGAATCAGACTTTGGTTCGTTCAGCGAATACTTCAATCATTGCTCTACTTCCTGTTGCTTCGATTCCCTTTGTTGGTGCTGGATTACTTGGAGCAGGAACCCTAAAGGATCTTTCACTCGCTCTCTTTATTGGTCTTGCGGTGGGAACGTATTCTTCAATCTTTATAGCGCCACCATTCTTAGCTCAACTACGCGAAAAAGAGCCTGCTATGCAAGCACTTGCTAAGCGTGTTGCAGCTCGCGGGGGAGCAGCACCTGTTGCAGATGTAAAGGCTGCCAAGCCATCAACTGGAAGTGGACCTCGTAATCAACCAAAGCGTAAGGGTCGCAAATAACTTTTAGGTTGTTATGAGTATCGACTCCCTGCTTGCACCTTTGGTTGATGAGCTCAAGGAGCATCACCCAAACTCGCAGACTGCAGAGATTGAACGTGCGTACAACGTTGCGCGCACAGCCCATGATGGTCAGTTTCGAAAATCCGGTGAAGATTACATAACTCATCCTGTTGCGGTCTCAAAGATTTTGGCTGAACTTGGGCTTAATGAAACAACGATCATCGCATCTCTCTTGCACGATACAGTCGAAGATACACCTTACTCACTTGATCAGTTACGTAATGATTTCGGCGATGAGATTGCGAACCTTGTTGACGGTGTCACTAAATTAGACAAACTTACGTACGGACCTACAGCAGAAGCTGAAACGGTACGAAAAATGGTAATTGCCATGTCTAGAGACATTCGAGTGCTTGTCATAAAACTGGCAGATAGATTGCACAATGCGCGCACGTGGGGATTTGTTTCTTCTGAAAGCGCTCATCGAAAGGCTCGAGAGACTCTCGATATCTACGCACCATTAGCTCATCGCTTGGGAATGAACGCCATTAAGTGGGAACTTGAAGATCTTTCTTTCGCAGTTCTAGAGCCCAAGAAATTCGAAGAAATTTCTAGATTGGTTGCAGAACGTTCTCCATCGCGTGATGCACTTACCGCTGAGGTTATTGCCGATGTTGAAGCAGATCTTGCAAAAGATAGTATTTCTGCGACTGTTACTGGGCGTAAGAAACATTTCTTCAGCGTTTATCAGAAGATGGTTGTGCGTGGTCGCGAGTTCAATGATATTTATGATCTTGTTGGAATTCGAGTTTTAGTTAATGATGTTAAAGATTGTTACGCAGTTCTAGGTTCGATCCATGCTCGATGGAGTCCTGTTCCTGGTCGCTTCAAAGATTACATTGCAATGCCTAAGTTCAATTTGTATCAATCTCTGCATACGACAGTGATTGGACCAACCGGTAAAGCCATCGAGATTCAAATTCGCACATACGAAATGCATTCACGAGCAGAATTCGGTATTGCTGCGCACTGGAAATATAAACAAGGGGGAGACCCAGAAACTAACTCTCCTGAGATGTTGTGGCTTCGCCAATTGCACGAATGGCAGAAAGAAACTGAAGATCCGTCAGAATTCTTAGAGGCTCTGCGATTTGATTTGGGAAGCCCTGAAGTTTTCGTCTTCACTCCGAAAGGCTCTGTGGTTGCCCTTCCTGGTGGATCTACTCCGGTTGACTTTGCTTTTTCTGTTCACACAGATGTTGGTTTACGTTGCGCAGGAGCAAAAGTAAATGGGCGCTTAGTTCCTCTGGAGTCGAAACTTAACAATGGTGATGTCATTGAAATTGTTACAAATAAAGGGGAACACGCTGGTCCTAGTCGAGATTGGCTCAACTTTGTAAAGAGTCCTCGTGCGAGATCAAAGATTAAGGCATGGTTCAGTAAGGAGCGACGCGAAGAAGCAATTGATGCAGGACGAGAATCGATTGCTCGACAGATGCGCAAAGCCGGACTACCACTACAGAAAATTTTTGCGGGTCAGTCACTTCTCGAATTGGCTCACGATATGCATTACGCCGATATCGATGCTCTCTATAACGCCGTGGGTGATGGCCATGTGTCTGCAGCTTCCATTATTGAAAAGTTAGTTGCAAGTATGGGTGCTGAGGATTCTCATCCCGAGGCCACAATTGAACATATTCCGACTGGAACTCAAGCTACGAAGAGAACTTCTAGCGCTGTTGAAGTGGAAGGCGTTGATGATGTTCTTGTGAAATTGGCACGTTGTTGCACGCCGGTACCAGGCGACGCAATTATGGGTTTCATAACGAAGGGCTCTGGCATTTCGGTGCATCGCGAAGATTGCATTAACGCATCCGATTTGCGTACGCACCAAATCGAGAGGGTAGTGGGAGTTAAATGGCTTGCTGGAGCAGCAAGTATCTTCCTTGTAAATATTCAGGTTGAAGCTCTTGATCGGGCAAGGCTTTTGGCCGATGTGACAAGAACGCTATCTGAACAACATGTAAATATTTTGAGTGCGGCAGTAAGTACATCGAAAGATCGTGTAGCAATTTCGAGATTTACTTTTGAAATGGCTGATGCAAAGCACCTAGATTCAGTATTAGCTGCAGTACGCGCTATTGAAGGCGTGTACGACGTTTATCGAACTTAAGAATTAATTGAATTCGGCGAGATGCTTTTGCGCCTCTGCCAACCACACCTTACGAGCTTCGGCTGATTCAAGAGCTTCTTTAGCCTTCTTATCATTGCCGGCGGCCTGTGACTTGGCTGCAATCTTTGCGTAGTTTTCAATTGATTCAGTCAATTGAGCTACAACTTCAGCAGCGCGTGATTTTGCAGCCGGGTCAGTCTTACGCCAAATCTCTGCTTCAGCAGCCTTAATTTCAGCCTCAACTTTTTCAACTCGGGCATCAAAAGCTGCTCGCTTATCGCGATGAGTGATTCCAATCTTCTCCCATGAACGCATGAGATCACGGAACGAATTCTTTGCGGCTTTGACATCAGTAAATGGAATAAGGGCTTCGATTTGCACGATGAGTTCTTCTCGCTTAGCAAGATTTGCAGTCATCGAAACTTCGCGCTTTTCTAAGTCAGCGTTCTTCGCAGCGAAGAATTGATCTTGAGCTGCTTTAAAACGTGCCCAGTTCTTTGCATCCTCATTCTTCTTGCCTCGTCCAGCTGCTTTCCAAGAGTCCATAAGAACTTTGAATCTGCGTGCTGTTGCGACCCAATCAGTTGAAGTCGCTAGCTTTTCAGCTTCAGTAATAATTGCAGTCTTTGCTTCTGTCACCTTGCTTGAGGTTGCTTCAAGTTGTGCGAAGTGAGTGCGACGACGCTTATCAAACTTATTTCGTGATGCAGAAAAACGCTTCCAGAAATCAGCGTCAACTTTCTTATCTAGACGAGGAGCAGCTTTCCACTCATCAAGAAGAGCCTTAAGACGATCTCCGGTAACTTTCCAATTTTCGGAGAGAGCTAGTGATTCTGCTTCAGCAACAATCTTCTCTTTCTCAATAACAATCTGTTCGCGACGCGCAGCTTTTGCTGCAGACTCTGCAGCTTTCTTAGCTTCGTATGCTTCCCGATGTCCTTCAATCAGTGGCTCAATCTGTTCTACTGATTGGGCAAGGGCGTCAAGATCTCCAACTCCGTTAAGTTCACGAACTTGCTGACGCAATTTCTTCACTGCCTCATAGGCATCTTGTGGAACCATCGCGCCACTTGTAATGCGAGCAGCTGTCAACGCAACTTCAGATGCAACTGCTTCAAACTTTCTAACGAAATATGCAAGCGCTTCTTCAGCGCTCTTGCCTGGGTATGAACCGACAGGCTTTTCACCTTCACGTGTGCGCACAAATACAGTGCCGTCTTCACCTACGCGACCAAACTGAGAGGGATCTCCGATAAGTGCAGATGCTGCACTTGGTGTGGAGTGGGTATGAGCCAATGAAGTTGGATTGATCTCGGTCATGGTATTTCCCTTCAGCGCGTCGGCCGTGGCCTTCGTTGATAACAGCGATTGTTTAAGAGGTCAAAGGTACCCTGTGCACTCGGTTCGAGTAAATCCACGCAAGAAATAGGGGTCTTACATGCTTGTTCTTTCGCATCCAGCCCCTATGTTCGCAACGAATTGTTGGGTGATAGCCCCGAGTGCTGGCAGCGAATGCATCATTGTTGATCCAGGTATGCCAGATATTTCGGCTGACATCGAAAATCTTATTGATCAATACAAATTGAAACCAGTTGCATCATTTCTTACACATGCACATTTGGACCACACATTTTCAATCAAGCCTTTAGCCGATGGTTACGGTATTCCGGCTTACATTCATAGTGAAGATCGCCGATTCATTGCAGAGCCTGCCGGATTGCATGGGGCCGAATTTAATCAAATGCTCGCAGGTATGAGTTTTGAAGAGCCTCTTGAAATTCGAGAGTTGAAAAATAATGAAGTGATTCAAGTTCTGGGGCTCTCTCTGAAAGCGATACATGCACCGGGTCACACCAAAGGTTCCATGATGTATCTACTCAATGAAGAGATTCTCATCAGCGGAGATGTTCTCTTTTCCGGTTCTGTTGGCAGAACGGATCTTCCAACGGGAAGCTCATCAGATATGACACAGACCCTTCTCAAGAAGGTATTGCCACTCGATGACTCAATTCGAGTGCTCACAGGTCATGGACCAGAGACAACAATTAAATTCGAGAGAAAAAACAACCCTTATCTGAAACAATTGCGTCCATGAAGTTCGAAAAGATTCAGGCGCCTAAGGGCGTGCGTGAGTACCTCCCGCCCGAATCAAGTGCCTTTGATTGGGTTCGATCTCAGCTCATTGCTCCAGCAGTATCAGCCGGATATCAACTCATGGAACTTCCAGTTTTTGAAGATACAAATTTGTTTAGTCGTGGAGTAGGCGAATCAACCGATGTTGTATCTAAAGAGATGTACACATTTGAAGATCGCGGTGGGCGTTCAATAACTTTGCGACCCGAAGGCACGGCTGGCGTGATGCGAGCTGTCATTGAATCAAATCTAGATCGTGGGCAATTGCCTGTAAAAGTTTGGTACTCGGGACAGTTCTTCAGAGCTGAACGTCCTCAAGCAGGTCGTTATCGTCAGTTCTATCAAGTGGGTATCGAAGCGATTGGATTAGATGATCCTGCAATCGACGCTGAGGTAATTGCAATTGCTGATCGAGGCTTTAAGAATTTAGGACTAAAGAACTATCGCTTAGAGATTACTTCCTTAGGGGATTCCAATTCACGAGCGGCACATCGCGTAGATCTATTGAAATTCATTGACTCGCTCACTTTGGATGAAGCAACAAAAGAGCGTGCGCAGATTAACCCGTTGAGATTATTTGATGACAAGCGTCCAGAAATGCAGGAAGCAATGAAGAACGCACCCTTGCTGCTGGATTATTTATCTGATGAATCACGTGCAAACTTCGAACAGGTAAAGAAGTATCTCGATGCGCTTGCAATTTCATATGTCATCAATCCAAGAATGGTGAGAGGACTTGATTACTACACTGGCACCACTTTCGAATTCGTACATTCTGATCTAGGTGCACAATCTGGAATCGGTGGTGGGGGACGATACGACGGTCTCATGGAGACTCTTGGAGGCCAATCACTTTCAGGAATTGGATTTGGTCTTGGAGTTGATCGCGCACTTCTTGCCGCTGTCGCCGAGAAGAGTCTTCCGCAGGATCAGTTCACCTCTGATTTATTCATTATCCCTCTTGGCGATGATGCAATGAGTTCTGCTCTAGTAAATGCACAACTATTGCGTGATGCCGGGATAAAGACTGAAATCGCATTTGGAGATCGTTCGCTCAAAGGGGCTATGAAGGCTGCGGATAAATCGGGCGCTCAATACGTTGTTGTTTTCGGTGATAGCGAGCTCTCTTCTGGAGAGGTCAACCTCAAGCGAATGCGAGACGGAGTAGTAACCTCAGTTAAGATTGCCCAGTTGAAAGATGTCCTGAGAGAAACACTCTCTCGGTAATTGAACTTTAAAGGCGGCGCTTTGTAATGTTACGTAATCACGATGCAGGTGCGCTGCGCGCATCCCACGTTGGCCAGAGCGTCACTTTGGCTGGTTGGGTTGCCAGACGTCGCGATCATGGTGGTGTCGCATTCATTGATTTACGTGATGGCACAGGTTCAGTTCAAGTTGTCATTAGAGACGAGAAATTGGCCGGCCAATTGCGCGCCGAATGGTGTCTTCAAATCACAGGCGAAGTAGCACTTCGTCCGGCTGGAAATGAAAATTCAAATATACCTACTGGTGAGATTGAAGTCATGGGCGATTCGATCGTTGTTCTAAGCGAGTCGGCTCCTCTTCCATTCCCAGTTGATACAGGAAGCGAAGCTGAAATTTCAGAAGAGGTTCGTCTTCGTTACCGATACTTAGATTTACGTCGCGAAGGACCAGCTGCAAATCTTCGACTTCGTTCGAAGGTCACTTCTTCGATTCGACGCGTGATGGAAGATCTCGATTTTCATGAAATCGAAACGCCTTACCTGACACGTTCAACGCCAGAGGGTGCACGAGACTTCTTGGTTCCAGTTCGATTGCAACCAGGTAGTTGGTATGCGTTGCCACAGTCGCCACAACTTTTTAAACAACTTCTCATGGTTGCTGGCATGGAGCGTTACTATCAAATTGCTCGCTGCTTTAGAGACGAAGATTTCAGAGCTGACCGCCAACCAGAATTTACTCAACTAGATATCGAGATGTCATTTATCGATCAAGCTGACATCATCGCTGTAGCTGAAAAAATTCTTGTAAAAGTTTGGAAAGAAGCGGTCAATTACGATATCCCAACCCCGATTCCACATATGACATACGCGGATGCGATGAACAAATACGGTTCGGATAAACCAGATTTACGTTTTGGTTTAGAGCTCACAGAGGTAACAGACTTTTTTAAAGAGACACCTTTTAGAGTTTTCCAAGCACCTTATGTAGGTGCTGTTGTGATGCCCGGTGGAGCAGATTCACCGCGACGTGAGCTCGATGCGTGGCAGGACTGGGCTAAGGCACGTGGCGCAAAGGGAATTGCGTACATTCTTGTTAATGCGGATGGCACATTAGGCGGTCCAGTTTCGAAGAACATTTCAGAATCTGAACAAGCTGGAATTGCGCAACTTGTGGGAGCGAAAGCCGGAGATGCGATCTTCTTCGCAGCTGGTGATCGATCAGCATCGCAGCAACTGCTGGGTGCGGCTCGTTTGGAAATTGGCAAAAGATGTAATCTGATTGATGCAAATGAATGGAGATTCGTTTGGGTTGTAGATGCGCCGATGTTTGAACCTACCGATAATGATGGTTGGACAGCGGTGCACCATCCATTTACCGGTCCTAAACCGGAGTATGTGAAGACTTTTAAGAGCGATCCTGCATCAGCACTGGCTTACGCCTATGACATAGTGCTCAATGGAACAGAACTCGGTGGCGGCTCTATTCGTATTCACGACAAGAATATTCAGAAGGATGTATTTACTGTTATTGGCCTCAGCGATGAAGAGGCACAAAGTAAGTTTGGGTTCTTACTTGAAGCATTTAATTACGGGCCTCCGCCACATGGTGGAATTGCACTTGGTCTAGATCGAGTATGTGCACTCTTGACACATTCGGATTCAATTCGAGAAGTAATTGCATTTCCTAAGACTGCAAGCGGTGGCGACCCACTCACTGGTGCGCCAACGCCAATTACTCCTGCGCAACGCAAAGAGGCCGCAATCGATTGGACTCCTCCAAAGGAGTAAGTCCTGTAGGCTTGCAGTTAACCGCAATTCACGCGAGAAACGAGAGGAAAACGAAATGGGTCCTGGAGGCATAGCAACAATCATCGCCGCAGCATCCCTTTTTGTGATCGCCGTGGCGATTGCGTACACAGTTTTCCGAGTAAGTAAATTTATTGATGAGGCACGGAAATCACTTCAGATATTTACTGAAGACACAGCACCACTTATTAATGAATCCACACGCACTCTCGAATTGATTAACAGCCCACTAGAGAGCTTTGCGAAGATCACTAAAAATGTCGAAGAAGTAAGTACAAAAGTTACTGATGTTACTAATGGCTTTATCACTAAGAACGGGTCAGCTGTGAAAGTTGCTGGCGCTCTTCTGAGTGCAGCTCAACTCAGCAAGGGTCGTAAATCTAAGAAGAAGTCTGACTAGTTCAAGAGAGCGAATGTAACTAGTGGAATCTGCTGAAATTCGTTCGAGATGGCTCAACTTTTTCGAATCCGGAAATTCTCAAAAGCTCGCTCACACTGTCGTCCCATCTGCATCTCTGATTGCCGATGATCCCAACCTCTTGCTTGTCAATGCAGGGATGGTTCCGTTTAAGCCTTATTTCCTTGGTGAAGTAACTCCTCCTTTTAAGAGAGCGACATCGGTTCAAAAATGTGTGCGAACACTTGATATCGATGAAGTTGGTAAGACAACTCGACATGCATCCTTCTTTCAGATGTGTGGAAATTTCTCGTTTGGGGATTATTTCAAAGAGGGGGCAATCGCTCTGGCCTGGGAGTTATTAACTAAGCCGATTAGCGATGGTGGTTACGGTTTTCCTGAAGAAAAATTGTGGGTGACTGTTTATCTAGACGATGATGAAGCTGCGGATATTTGGCATAAAAAGATTGGCGTACCTCGCGAGAGAATTCAACGCAGAGATATGGCGGATAATTTCTGGTCTATGGGAGTTCCTGGTCCATGCGGTCCCTGTTCAGAAATTTATTTCGATCGCGGACCTGCGTATGGCGCAGATGGGGGACCAATCGCTGATGAAAATCGATATCTTGAAATTTGGAACCTTGTATTCATGCAGAATGAACGAGGAGCCGGGGGAGGCAAAGATGGTTACCCAATTCTTGGTGAATTGCCTGCGAAAAGTATTGATACAGGTCTCGGTTTAGAACGTACGGCCGCTTTATTGCAAGGTGTTGAAAATATTTACGAAATCGATACAACGATGCGAATTCTCTCGCGTGCATCAGAACTCTCTGGCGTTAAGTATGGCAATTCTCCCAAGTCAGATGTGGCGCTTCGAGTAGTGGCTGACCACGCACGCACTTCAGCAATGCTTATTGGTGATGGAGTTACTCCAGGAAATGAAGGACGTGGTTACGTTCTACGTCGAATGATGCGAAGAACAATCAGAAATATGCGTTTGTTAGGTGTCAACGATCCGATCATGTCTGAACTCACCGTGGCTGCGATAGGTGCGATGGGGCCTCAATATCCAGAACTTGTTACGGATCAAAAGCGCATCCTGTCGGTATCAACTTCGGAAGAAGAGTCGTTCCTACAAACTCTTAAGAGCGGAACTCAAATATTTGATGTCGCTTCGGCGCAGTTGAAGAAGTCGAGTAAGAAGATTTTGCCTGGCGATGAGGTCTTTAAGCTTCATGACACCTACGGATTCCCATTTGATCTCACACTAGAAATGGCGCGCGAAGAAGGCCTAGAAGTAGATGAAGAAGGTTTTAGGCGTCTCATGAATGAGCAACGCGATCGTGCGAAAGCTGATGCAAAAGCTAAAAAGAGTGGTCATACAGATCTTTCTGAATACAAGAAAATTGCAGATACAAAAGGTGCATCAGCATTCGTTGGTTATGCTCAAACAAATTCTGAATCGACTATCAATGGAATTCTTGTTGAAGGAATAAGTGTCCCTGTCGCTCAATCC